>CALKJX010000135.1 GCA_937995555.1 uncultured Elioraea sp. | reverse complement strand
CGGGCAGGTGACGAAGGCCGTCTCGGTGAGGCTCGGCCGCAACCGCTGGCGGCTCATCTCCAGCAGGCCGAAATGGCTGATCCGGCCGACCTGGATGCGCGCGCGGTCCTGCTTCAGCGCCTCCTTCAGCCGCCGCTCCACGGCCGCGTTGTTGCGGCTGTTCTCCATGTCGATGAAGTCGATCACGATCAGCCCGGCGAGGTCGCGCAGCCGAAGCTGACGCGCGATCTCATCGGCCGCTTCGAGATTGGTCTTGAGCGCGGTCTCCTCGATGTTCCGCTCGCGCGTCGCCCGCCCCGAGTTGACGTCGATCGAGACCAGCGCCTCGGTCTGGTCGATGACGATGGAGCCGCCCGAGCGCAGCTCGACGCGCTTGTTGTGCATCGCGTCGAGCTGGCTCTCGACGCCCGCGCGCGCGAACAGCGGGATCCCGCCGTCCCGGTAGAGCTGCACCTTCTTCGCATGCGAGGGGATCAGCATGCGCATGAAGTCCTTGGCCGCGCGGTAGGCGTCCTCGCCGTCGACCACGATCTCGTCGATGTCGCGCGAATAGACGTCGCGGATCGCGCGCTTGATGAGATTGGCCTCCTCGTAGATCAGCGCGGGCGCGACCGACTTCAGCGTGGTCTCGCGGATCGAGTCCCAGAGGCGCAGCAGGTACTCGCAGTCGCGCTTTATCTCCGCCTTCGGGCGGTTGGCGCCGGCCGTGCGCACGATGATGCCCATGCCCTCGGGCACGGCGAGCTCCTGCATCACCTCGCGCAGGCGCTTGCGGTCGGCGGCCGAGGTGATCTTGCGGCTGATTCCGCCGCCGCGCGGCGTGTTCGGCATCAGCACCGAATACCGTCCGGCGAGCGAGAGATAGGTGGTGAGCGCGGCGCCCTTCGTGCCGCGCTCCTCCTTCACCACCTGCACCAGCAGGATCTGCCGGCGCTTGATCACCTCCTGGATCTTGTAGTGACGCAGGAAGCGCGGCGCGATCCGGCGCGGCCGGTCCTCCTCGCCGTTCTCGGCGCCGCCGCCGATCGTCTCGGGGGCGACCGGCTCGGCGACCACGGTGTCGATCTCGGATTCGGGCCGGCTCGGACCGTCCTCCTCCGTGATCTCGGCGGAGGGTTCGGCGGAGTGCCCGGCCGGTGGCGGGGGGGCCGCCCCGGGGCTGATCGCCTCCGGGTCGGCCGAGACCGCCTCGCTGTCGATGCGCGCGGGCTGGGCGGCGGGCGGGCGCGGCAGCGGCGGCTCCTCCGCCGGCGGGTCCTCGGCCGCTGGCGGCAGTTCAGCGATGGGGGGAGGGGGCTCGGCCGCGCCGTCGCCGGCCGCGACGACCGGCCCTTCTGTGGACGCTTCGGCGGGCGCCGCCTCGCCGGGCGCACCGAACTCCGCCGCCACCGCCTCGTCCAGTGCCGACTCGTCACGCCGCGACGGCGTCTCGCCGCCGGCCTGTTCGGCGGCGGCATCGCCCTCCTCGTGCTCGCGTGCCGCGTCCTCCTCGGCCTCGGCGGCGGCCATCTCCAGGAGCCGCTGCCGGTCGGCGACCGGGATCTGGTAGTAGTCGGGGTGGATCTCGCTGAACGCGAGGAAGCCGTGACGGTTGCCGCCGTAATCGACGAACGCGGCCTGCAGCGAGGGTTCGACCCTCACCACCTTGGCGAGATAGATGTTGCCCTTGAGCGTCCGCTTGGTGGACGTCTCGACGTCGAACTCCTCAAGCCGGTTTCCATCGAGCACGACGACCCGGGTCTCCTCCGGGTGCGTCGCATCGATCAGCATGCGCTTGGTCATGGAAGGCGTGTCTCCACGCCGCTCCGGCCCTTCCGGCCGGGCGGCGGATCAGGGATTGCGGGGCGCCACCGGGGAACGCGGCGTCTCGGGTCTGGCGATGGGCGCTTGCGCGTCCGGTCATGTCGTTCCGTCCCGACGGGCGCGGCGGCGCCCGATGGCTTCTCGCTCGGCGGGGCATCATGGCCTTGCAGGAACCCGCGCGGACACCGGCGGCTTGGGGGGCAGCGCGGCAGGCGCGAGCCCTGCGGAGGGCGGCGCGCCGCCTCGAAGCTCCCTCGACACGACAGGACGGAGGGCGGGGCGGGACGCGCAACGGTCGGTCCGCACGGGCAATCGCACAATGGCGCATGCGGGCCGGCCCCACAAGGCCGGAATTGCTCCACCGATCTCTCAGGATCGTCTGGCAACCGGCGGTTCAATCGTGCATTATACCGTCGACCGGCTTGCTTGGAAGGACCGCCATGCCGCTCCGGCCACCCGTTTCCCCGGGGGCGCCGTCGAGTCGGGGGCCTCGCCGCCGCGCCCTGGTCGCCGCCGCGGCCGCGCTGATCGTCCCCGCGTTCGCCCGTCCGCTCGCCGCGCGCGCGATCGGCGCGGCCGCGCTCACCCAGGATGACGGCACGGTGCGTCTCAGCCTGGCGCTGGCCGAACCGGTCCCGTTCCGTCTGTTCACGCTCGACAACCCGCTGCGCCTGGTGATCGACATCGAGGGCGCGGCCTGGCGCGCGGGCACGCCGCCGCCGGGGCTCGGCCCGGTGCTGCGGCTGCGCGCGGCGCTGAACCGGCCGGGAGTGACGCGTGTGGTGCTCGATCTCGCCGAACCGGTCGCGGTGCGGCGCGCGGCGCTCGAACCGGGCGGGGTGGCGCTGGTGGTCGAGATGGTGCCGGCGCCGCGCAGCGTGTTTCTGCGCGAGGAGGCGGCCTCCGAGCCGCTGCCGCGCCCGCCGCAGCCGCCCGAACGGCCGCTGATCGTGCTCGACCCAGGCCATGGCGGGCGCGACCCGGGCGCGATCGGAGCCTCCGGTACGCAGGAGAAGCGCATCGCGCTGGCCGCGGCGCTGGAACTGCGCGGCATGCTGGAGGCCACCGGGCGCTACCGCGTGGCGATGACGCGCACACGCGACGTGTTCGTCCCGCTCGCCGATCGCGTGCGGTTCGCGCAGAGCCGCAATGCCGCGCTGTTCCTCTCCATCCATGCGGATGCGCTCGACGACCCCTCGGTGCGCGGCGCCTCGGTCTACACGCTCGCCGAACACGCCTCGGACTCGATCGCCGAGCGGATCGCGCGCAACGAGAACCGCGCCGATCGATTCGCCGGGCCATCGTTCACCGGTGTCACGCCCGAGGTCGCGCGCATCCTGATCTCGCTCGTCAGGCGCGAGACGCTTAACGGCAGTGCACGCATGGCGCGTCATGCCGTGGCGTCGCTGCGGCGCGAGGTGACGATGCTGCCGAACAGCCACCGCTTCGCCGGATTCGTGGTGCTAAAGGCGCCCGATGTGCCCTCGGTGCTGATCGAGATGGGATTCATGTCGAGCCGGGCCGACGAGGCGCTGCTGCGCCGCGTCGATCACCGGCGCCGGCTCGCCGCCGCGATGGCCGAGGCGGCCCAGCGCTACCTGGAGGAGGCCGTGCCGGTCCGCGCCGCCGGCTGAGCGATGACGATCGGTTGAGCGGGAGCCTGCGGCCGTGCCATGCGTCGCCTTCGCCGTGACCTCGCCACGTGACCGTGATAAGCGGGCGGCTCCATGAAGGCTGACCAACCGCTCGCCCTGCGGCCGCGCCGGGCAAGCGGCGTGGCCCCGAAGCCCGCACCCGGGCAGACGGCCGAGCCCGCCGCGACACCCGCCGAGCCGCTCGCGCGGCCGCCGCGCGCGAAGCGTCGGCGGTCACGCCTGCGGCGCGTGCTGGCGACGCTCGCGGGGCTCGGGCTCCTCGGCGCGCTCGGCGCCGCCGGCGCCGGCGTCTATGCTTGGCACCATTACAGCCGGGGCCTGCCGGAATACGCCGCGCTGATCGACTACCAGCCGCCCGTGATGAGCCGCGTCTATGCCGGCGATTCGCGCCTTCTCGCGGAGCTCGCGACCGAGCGGCGCATCTTCGTGCCGATCGATTCGATCCCCAAACTGGTGCAGGACGCCTTCGTCTCGGCCGAGGACCAGAATTTCTGGACCCATCCCGGCGTGGACGTGATGGCGATCGCGCGCGCCGCGTTGACCAACCTCCAGCAGATGGGCCAGGGCCGCCGCCCGGTGGGCGCCTCCACCATCACCCAGCAGGTCGCGAAGAACATGCTGCTGGGCAACGAGGTCACGCTCGACCGCAAGCTGCGCGAGGCGATCCTGGCGATGCGCATCGACCGGGCGATGCCGAAGCAGCGGGTGCTGGAACTCTACCTGAACGAGATCTTCCTCGGCCAGGGCGCCTATGGCGTAGGCGCGGCGGCGATGACCTATTTCGGCAAGGCGCTGGAGGAGCTCACCCCGGCCGAGGCCGCCTATCTCGCCGCGCTGCCCAAGGCGCCGAACAACTACAACCCGTTCCGCTTCCCCGAGGCGGCGAAGGGACGGCGCGACTGGGTGCTCGAGCGGATGGCGCAGGACGGCGTGATCGACCGCGCCACCGCCGAGGCCGCGAAGGCGACCCCGATCGAGGTCCGCCCCGGCCGCTTCGCCGAGCGCGTGACGGCCGAGTGGTTCGCCGAGGAGGTGCGCCGCCAGCTGATCGCCCGCTTCGGCGAGGAGGCGACGACGCAGGGCGGGCTGACGGTGCGAACCAGCCTCGATCCGCGCCTCCAGGCGATCGCCGACCGCGCGCTGCGCGAGGGCCAGCTCGCCTATGACCGCCGCCGCGGCGGCTGGCGTGGCGCGGTCGCGCGCATCGGCCTGCCGGCCGAGCGTCTTGCCACCGGCTGGACCGAGGCGCTCGCCGCCGTGCCGCGCACACCGGGGATGCTGCCGGAGTGGCGCCAGGCCGTCGTGTTGGAGGTCACGGCGCAAGCCGCACGCGTCGGCTGGCTGGAGCGCGCCGAGCGGCCGAACCTGCCACCGCGCCCGCGCACCCTGACCATGCCCCTCGCCGAGATGGCCTGGGCGCGGCCGGCGTTGCCCGACAACCGGCTCGGCCCCACCCCGCGCGCGGCCTCCGACGTGGTCTCGGTCGGCGACGTGGTGCTGGTCGAGCCGCTGCCGGCCGAGCCCGCGGTCGCCGCCGCGCGCGGCCGCCCCGCCCGGGCCGCGCTGCCTGAGCGCGCGAGCCTGCGCCAGACGCCGCAGGTGGAAGGCGCGCTCGTCGCCCTCGACCCCTCCACCGGGCGCGTGCTCGCGCTCTCCGGCGGCTGGTCGTTCGAGCGCTCCTGGTTCAACCGCGCCACCCAGGCGCAGCGCCAGCCCGGCTCGGCGTTCAAGTCCTTCGTCTATCTCGCCGCGCTGGAGCAGGGCTTCTCGCCGGTGCAGAAGGTGCTGGACGCGCCCTTCGTGGTCGATCTCGGTCCGGGCCAGGGGCGCTGGCGCCCGACCAACTACACCGAGACCGAGTTCGGCGGGCCGACGCCGATGCGCGTCGGGCTGGAGAAGTCGAAGAATCTGATGACCATCCGTCTAGCCGAGCGGGTCGGGCTTGAGAACGTCGCCGATGTCGTGCGCCGCTTCGGCGTGATCGACAACATGGAGCGCAACTACTCGATGGCGCTCGGCGCGGGCGAGACCACCGTGCTGCGCATGGCCGCGGGCTACGCCGCCTTTGTCAACGGCGGCATGCGGGTCGAGCCGACGCTGATCGACTCCGTGCAGGACCGGAACGGGCGCGTCATCTTCCGCGCCGATGCGCGCCCCTGCGAGACCTGCCGCGATCCGGTGCCGGGGGCCGTGCCGCCCGATCCGCCCGACATCCGCGCGCGCGCGACCGACGCCGCCTCGGCCTATCAGATGGTGTCGATGCTGCAGGGCGTGATCCAGCGCGGCACCGGCACGCGGGCGAATATCGGCCGTCCCGCCGCCGGCAAGACCGGCACCACCAATGACTGGCTGGATGCCTGGTTCGTCGGCTTCACGCCCGAACTCGTGGTCGCGGTATGGGTCGGCTTCGACGAGCCGCGCCCGCTCGGGCTCGCGCGCGACAACGAGACCGGCGGGCTGATCGCCGCGCCGATCTTCGGCCAGTTCATGCGCGAGGCGCTGGCCGACCGCCCGGCCCTGCCCTTCCGCGTGCCCTCCGGGCTGCGCATGGTCTGGGTGAACCCGCAGACCGGCGAGGCGGTGCCCCCGGGCACGCCGGGAGCGATCATGGAGGCGTTCAAGCCCGGCACGGAGCCCGGCGCGAGCGGCACGGACGGCGTGATCGGCGGCGCGGGCGGCAGGCCGGCCGCGGCCGCGCTGGACGCCGGCCTCGGCGGGCTGTACTGACGCGCCCCTTGCGGACATCACGATGGGAGTATGCGGCCGATGAAGGCCGAGATCATCGCGCTGAGAGAGCGGATCGCCGAGACGGCGGGTCTGCTGAGGAGGCATCTTTGACTGGGATGCCGCAACCCGTCGCCTCGAGGAGCTGAACGCGCGCGCCGAGGACCCCGCGCTGTGGTCGGATGCGGAGGCGGCGCAGAAGCTGATGCGCGAGCGCAACCGCCTCGCCGCCGGGATCGAGGCGGTGCGGCGGCTCGAGCGCGAGGCCGAGGATGCCTACGGGCTCGCCGAGCTGGCCGAGGAGGAGGGCGACTCCGAGACCCTCGCCGCCGCCGAGGCCGAGCTGAGGCGCCTCGCGGCCGAGGCCGAGAAGCGCGAGCTCGAGAGCCTGCTCT
>CALKJX010000134.1 GCA_937995555.1 uncultured Elioraea sp. | reverse complement strand
AGCCCCGAGGCGCCGATCCCGGTGGTGACGGTCGAGCGCGAGATCGCCATGCCGGGCGGCGCGGGCAATGTCGTGCGCAACATCACCGCCCTCGGCGGCTCGGCCTCGTTCCTGACCGTGGTGGGCGACGACCAGGCGGGCTCGGACCTCACCGCGCTGATCGGCGGCCAGCCGAACGTGGAGCCCTGGCTGCTGGTGCAGGGCGGACGGCTGACCACGGTGAAGACGCGCTACCTCGCCGCCGGCCAGCAGCTCCTGCGGGCCGATCGCGAGACGACCGAGGCCGTGCACCCCAAGCTCGCGGAACGGCTGGTCGCGATCGCCGCCGACGCGATGGCCGGCTGCAAGGTGGTGGTGATCAGCGACTACCTGAAGGGGACGCTCGCCGGCGATACCGCCGCGCGCCTCATCGCCACCGCACGCAAGCGTCGCCGCACCGTGGTGGTCGATCCGAAGGGCCGCGACTATTCCCGCTATGCCGGCGCCGACATCGTGACGCCGAACCGGCGCGAACTCGCCGAGGGCAGCGGCATGCCGACGAACTCCGCCGACGAGGTGGTGGCCGCCTGCCGCGCGCTGATCGCCGCGCACGGCTTCGGCGCGGTGCTGTGCACCCGGTCCGAGGACGGCATGACGCTGGTCGAGGGACCGCATGGCGCACTGGTCACGCACTTCGCCGCCGAGGCGAAGGAGGTGTTCGACGTCTCGGGTGCCGGCGACACGGTGGTGGCCACACTTGCCGCCGGCATCGCCGCCGGCCTGAAGCTGCCGGTGGCGGCGCGGCTCGCCAACATCGCCGCCGGTGTGGTGGTGGGCAAGATCGGCACCGCCGTCGCGCGCGAGACCGAGCTGCTGGAGGCGCTCGCCCCGGCCACCGGCACGCTCCGCAAGGTGGTCAGCCTGGAGGCGGCGGCCGAGCAGGTCGAGCGCTGGCGCCGGCGCGGCTGGCGCATCGGCTTCACCAATGGCTGCTTCGACCTCCTGCATCCGGGTCATGTGCACCTGATCGAGCAGGCGCGCGGGGCTTGTGACCGGCTGGTGGTCGGGCTGAACTCGGATGCCTCGGTGCGGCGCCTGAAGGGCGCCAACCGCCCAGTGCAGCTGGAGGCGGCGCGCGCGGCCGTGCTCGCGAGCCTCGCCGACGTGGACCTCGTGACGATCTTCGAGGAGGACACGCCCGAGACGCTGATCGCCGCGCTGCGCCCGGACGTGCTGGTGAAGGGGGCCGACTATACGCTCGACCAGGTGGTGGGCGCGGACCTCGTGCGCTCCTGGGGCGGGCGGGTGATGCTGGCCGAGCTGCTGCCCGGCAATTCCACCACCGCGACGATCGCGCGGCTGCGCGGATAGGCGTGGCGGGGCGCCGCACAGCGCCCCGCCCGCCCAACGGGCATCAGCGCCCCGGCCGCTCGATGTTCCAGATCACCGGGAAGCCGAAATCGATCACGCCGCGCAGCTCGGCGCGCCAAGCCGCCGGGCTGCGGAACTGCCCGGCGATCGGGAAGGTGACGTCGCGGTACGACGCCTCCTGGATCTGCGCCGCCAGCTCCTTGCGCTTCTCCATGTCGCTCTCCGCCTCGAACTGCTCGATCAGCTTCTGCATCGCCTTGTCACAATAGCCCCAGGGCTGGTTGCCGGTGCAGTTGTAGCCCGTACCGAGATTGCTCAGCGGGTCGGACATGTCGAACCCGGTATAGACCACGGGCACGAGATGCCAGCCACCCTGGCCGATCGGCTCGCGACGGACCCAGCGCTGCGCGATCGAGCTCCAGTCCTGCGCCTGCACGTCCACGTTCACGCCCGCCCGCTTCAGCCGGTCGATCAGCACCAGCCCGTAGGGATTCAGCAGGATCGAGTCCGCCGGCAGCAGCACGGTGATCGGCTCGTTGTTGTAGCCCGCCTCGCGCAGCAGGCTGCGCGCCCTCTCCAGCGACGGCTGACGAATCACGTCGGCGCCGCGCTCGCTGGAATACGGGGCGCCGCACATGAACAGCGACACGCAGTCGGGGAAGGCGAGCTCGGACGGCACGCCGGCCCCGGCGAGGATCTCGTGGCGATCCAGCACCTGCTGCAGCACGCGGCGCATCCGCACGTCGTTGAACGGCGGCAGGGCATGATTGATGCTGAGCGCGTACATCATCTGCGCGATGCCACTGGCCTTGGCGATCACGATGTTGCGGTTGCGCTGCAGCCGCGGCAGGTGATCGACCGGCACGTATTCGAGGTAGTCCACCTCGTTCTGCTGCAAGGCGGCCGCGCGCAGACCCGGATCGGGCAGCGTCAGCATCTCCACGCGCTCGAGCTTCGGCACCTTGCCGCCGGCAAGCCCGTCCGCCGGTTCGGCGCGCGGCACGTAGTCGGGGTTGCGGCGGAACTCCGCCTTGTCGCCCGGTACCCAGGTGTTGCGTTCGAACAGGAACGGACCCGAGCCCATGATCTCGCGCACGGTCTGGGTCGGCGGCGTGGCATCGGCAATGCGCGCGGGCATGATGAAGGGCACGTGCACGCTCGGCTTGCCGAGCGCGTCGAGCACGCCGCCGAAGGGCCGCGACAGGGCGATCACGAAGGTGCCGGGATCGACCACGCGCAGCTCGCGCGTCGCCGCCATCAGCCTTCGGCCGATCGCGTCGCGCCCGCCCCAGCGCTTCAGTGAAGCGACCACGTCATCGGCCGTCACGCGGCTGCCGTCGTGGAACGTGAGCCCCGGCCGCAGCTTGAAGGTCCAGGTCAGCCGATCATCGCTGATCTCCCAGCCCTCCAGCATCTGCGGCCGAAACCGGCCCTGGCTGTCCATCGCCACCAGCGTGTCGAACACCAGGTAGGCGAAGTTGCGGGTGACGAAGGACGGGCCCGCGATCCAGGCCATGATCCGTGCCGGCGGTAGCGCGATCGTCAACACGTCCTCTGGCGCGGCGCTGCCCAGCGCGAACCCATTCCGCGTGTACACCGCGGCGAAAGGGGCGCTCCTGTCCTTCACGCGCGCCCTCGCCGGAACGTGCGCCGAGCACGACATCCGTGCCAACGTCATCGCCTCGGGCCGGGTAATGACCGAGCGGATCATCCGCACCTGCGGCGACTTCTCGTCGGATTGCGTGAAGAACGACCCGCCCGACCCGGTCGGCCGGATGCGCGAATACCCGTTCCGGGTCGGCGAGCCCGAGCAGATCGCCGCGACCGCGGTCTTCCCCGCCTCCGATGCCGCGCGCATGATCACCGGCGCCACCATCGCCACCAATGGCGGCCGCTCCGCCTATTGAGGACCGAGCATGACGGATGACGCCTCGCCCTACCGCTTCCTGCTGATCGCCGCCTACAAGTGCGGCGCCGACTCGCTGTTCCGGACGCGCGCCTCCGAGGGCCGCAAGGAAGACCTGCTGATCAACTGCCACGCGTTCGCGCCCCTGCTCGCGGGCGTCTCGTGGGACGCCCATCCGGGCGCGCCGGCGATGCACGGACGGGGCGGGGTCGAGACGCGCGAGGAGTTCGCGATCGCCGGCGTCAACCGCCTCAAGGTCGTGCGCGAGGCCTGCGAGTCCGGCAGGTACAACGGCATCGTGCTGCTCGGCGGCGGCGATCCCGGCTATGTCGAGAGCCGCGAGATCGCGCATCGCTACGGCATTGTTGTCACCGCCTGCGCGCATGCGCAGATGCACGCCGCGATCGCGCTCGGCCACCGGTTCAGCATCATCGACATCTCGGAAGGCCACAACATGCAGATGGCCGACCTGGTGGTGCGCTACCGCATGACCGACCACTGCGCGTCGATCCGCAATCTCGAGTTCCCCCTGCCGCGCGAGGCGCATGCTGGGCGCGTCACGGTGCAGGACGAGAGCGAGCGGTTCACGCGCGAGGGCGGCGCGGCCATGCTCGAGATGGCGGTGCGCGAGGCGGAGGCGGCGATCGAGGAGGATGGCGCGGAGAGCATCATCCTCGGCTGCTCGGCCGCGTACTGGCTGCAGGCGCCGTTGCAGCGTCGGCTGCGCGGCCTCGGCTGGGACGTGCCGGTGCTGGAAGGCTATCGCTGCGCGATCGCCCAGGCCAAGCTGCTGATCGATCTCGGCGTCGATGCGAGCGGGCTCGCCTATCCGCTCGATCCGCCCAGGCGCGTGCGCCGACGCAAATTCGCCTAGCGCGACCGGCGCAGCAGCATCAGCATTCCGTCGATGTTCGGCATCATCAGCGAACAGCCGCCGGGCGCAGTGACGACGCGCAACAATCTCGGCTGGTGGTGGCACACGCCGCATGACACGCTCGACAAGGTCGACGAGGGGAACCTGGTGCGCGACACACAGGTGCTCGCGCACGCGGTCTGGCGGCTGCTGACCGAAGAGGTGGTGCCGCTCGACCACGCCGCGACCGCCGAGGCGCTGCTGGCCGAACTGGCCGCGCTGCGGGGCCGCCTCGGCGAACGGTTCGATCTCTCTGTCCTGATCGCTGGCGCCGAACGCGTGCGCGAGGCTTCGCGCGCTGCCCAGGCGCGCACGCCGTCCGACACGCTGCGGGCGGACCGGGCGCTGATGCGCGCCTCCCGCGCGCTCGTGCCGGTGGACTGCACGGAGGGCGACCGGTTCGCGCACCCGCCCGCCCTGCCGCTGCCGGCGTGGCCGGTGCTCGACCCGATCCGCGCCCTTGCGGCGACCGACGCGGGCCCGGACGCGGCGCGCTTCGCGACGGTCGCGGCAACCCGCGCGCGCAACCGGCTCGGCCTCGCGCTCCGCTGCGTGGCGGCGGCGCTCGACGAGACGTCCGCCGCCTAGACGGCCCCTCGCCATGCTCGATCTCGCCCGCACCTTCTCGCGCGTCCGCCTCGGCGAATCCGCACCGCGCGACGAGCCGCACCGCGACGCCTTCCAGCGCGACCAGGACCGCATCACCTTCGCGCGCCCGTTCCGCCGCCTGCAGGCGAAGACGCAGGTGCATCCGCTGCCGCATGACAGCCACGTGCGCAACCGGCTGGTGCACACGCTGGAGGTCGCCTCGGTCGGCCGCTCGCTCGGCGTGCGCGCGGGCGCGCTGATCGAGGACCGGCTGGAGCGGGCCGGCATCACGCCGCAGGAGTTCGGCGCCGTGGTGCGCTCGGCCTGCATGATCCACGACATCGGCAACCCGACCTTCGGCCATGCCGGCGAGGATGCGCTCGCGACCAGGCTCGCCGCGATCGCGGCCGGGCTCGCCGACGCACCCGCCGATCTCGCGTTTTTCGACGGCAACGCGCAGGGCTTCCGCATCGTCACCAAGATCGACATGCACCGCATGGCGCGCGGCTTCCGACTCACCTACGCGACGCTCGGCGCAATGCTGAAGTATCCCTGGGGCGCGCGGGACGAACGATCACGCGCGGGGACGAAGTTCTGTGTCTTCGACACCGAGCGCGACATCTTCGCCGATGTCGTGCGCCATCTCTACGGCATCGACGATCCGGCGGCCGCGCCGCGCCACCCCGCGACCTGGCTGATGGAGGCGGCCGACGACATCGCCTACACGCTCGCCGATCTGGAGGACGCGGTCGATCTCGGCATCGTGCCCGTGCGCGAGTTCGCCGAGATCATCGGCCCGATCGTCGGCCGCACGGCCGGCGAGGTCGCGTCGCTGCGCGGCTCGGCGATCGGCGTGCTGATCGACGCGGCGGCCGCCATCTTCGCCGGGCGCGTCGACGCGATCCTGTCCGGCGCGTCCCATCGCGGTGGCGCGCTGCTCGACGACCTCGCCGCGCATGCCCCCGCGATCGGCGCGGCGTTCGAGGAGGCGCAGCGGGTGAATCGCGGCCGCGTCTATGTGCACGATCGCAAGGTCGGGTTCGAGCTCGCCGCCGACGAGATCATCGGCACGGTGCTCGATCTCGTGTTCGCCGCAGCGCTCGCCTTCGACGCCGTGCGCGATGTCGAGCGCCTGTCGCGCCGGCACCGCCAGGCGCTGACCATCTTCGGCGACTACCGCCCCGAGCCGGACTGGCCGCGCCACGAGATCCTGCGCGCAGCGGTGGACGCCGTGGCGGGGATGACCGATCCCTACGCGACCTTCGTCGCGGCTCGGCTGCGCGGCATCGAGCGGCCGCTGTAGCGATGGAGGTCGAGCCCGCGCGGCTGATCCTGCGCCCGCCGCGCCTGGCCGACGTGCGGGCGCTGTTCACCGTCCTGGGCGACCGGCAGGCGATGCGCTGAACGCGGGTCGATGCCTCGCCGCGGGACTGCCGGCGGCGGATCGTCGCGCATGAGCGGCGCCGGCGCAGCGATGGCTACGCGCCCTGGACCGTTGTTGCGAAGGCGGATCAGCGGATCATCGGCTGGGGCGGGCTCTACCAGGATCCGTTCGAGCCCGGCTGGGGGCCGGAGGTCGGCTACCTCTTCGCACCCGATCGGTGTGGACAGGGGATTGCCTCGGAGCTGGTCGCGGTGTGCACGACCCTCGCCTACGACGTGCTGCGCCTGCCCGGGCTGCGCGGCTTCGCGCACCCGGAGAACATCGCTTCGCGCCGGGTGCTGGAGAAGGCGGGGTTCGTCTTCACCCGCCCTGTGCCCGAGATGAACCGGCTGCTGTTCGTCCGCAAGCGACCGTAGCCGCCTGACCGGCGCCGACGAAGCGCCTTGGCCTTCCCACGCCTGCCGCGAAGGACCATGTCTCCGCCATGAACACGACCGAGACCTTTCCCGTCCAGAAGACCGAGGAGGAGTGGCGCGCGATCCTCTCGCCCGAGGCGTATCGCGTGCTGCGCCGCCACGGCACCGAGCGCGCCGGCACCTCGCCGCTCGATCGCGAGAAGCGTGCCGGCGTGTTCGCCTGCGCCGGTTGCGGCACGCCGCTGTTCGCCTCGGAGGCGAAGTTCGACTCCGGCACGGGCTGGCCGTCGTTCTTCCGTCCGATCGAGGGCGCGGTGGCGACGCGCGAGGACCGCAGCTTCTTCATGCGCCGA
>CALKJX010000133.1 GCA_937995555.1 uncultured Elioraea sp. | reverse complement strand
TCATCTCGGCTGGCGTGTCGGATGACGACTGCGGCTTCATCAACTACGCACCGGGAGCGTCCGTGACGCTCGCCTTCTCATCCGTGCATCCGAACGGCAGGGCACGGTTCAGCTTCACCCTGACACGGGGCGCGACCAACGTTCCTGCGGCAGGGGCGGGCGGCGAGGTGCTGGCCGCCGTCGCCGGCGCCTACACGCGCGCCGGCACCACCTTCACCGGCAGCTTCGCGGTCGGCGCGCTGATGGGCACCTGTCCGAACGCGGCCTTCGCGGAGACCCTCTACGTCGCGGCGAAGGCGACCGACGGCACGAGCCGGCTCAGCGGCTATGACCGGAGCGCGGTGCGCGCCTTCGCGCTCGCGCAGCAGACGCCGTGACGGGACGGCCGGGCGGAGCCACCGGCTCCGTCCGGCCGCAAGTCAGTGGCTGAACCGGCGTGCGCCGCCGTCCACGTGGATCACCTGCCCGGTGATGTAGCGCGCGAGCGGCGAGCACAGGAACGCCACCAGCACGGCGAGGTCGCGCGGCTCGCCGATATAGCCGACCGGCACGTTCGCCTCGGCCCAGGCGCGGCGCGCCTCCTCGGTCGGCATGATCCGCTGGTCGATCTGCTCGCTGCGGATGCGCCCGGGCGGGATCGAGTTCACCGTGATGCCGTCCTTGCCGACGACGCGCGAGAGCGCCTTCGCCCAGATGTGCACGGCGCCGTTCGGCGCATTGGCGGCGTTGATGTTGAAGGGCTCGTCCGGGCCGGTGATGTTGACGATGCGGCCGAACCGGTTCGTCTGCATCACCGGCACCATCGCGTGGGCGAAGCGGCGGGCCGCGGTGAAGTTCAGCATCATCGCCTCCTCCCAGGCCGCGTCGTCGCCGAGCCCCTGCTGCGGGCGCGATCCGCCCGCGTTGTTCACCAGGATGTCGCAGCGCCCGTAGCGCGCGAGCACGGCATCGCGGGCGCGCTCGGCTGCACCTGGTGCCGTGATGTCCTCGACCACGACCAGCGGACGCTCGCCCTGCCCGGCGAGGTCGTCGGCCAGTCGATCGAGCAGCGCCTTGCGTCGGGCCAGGACGGCAAGCCGGCAGCCCTCCTCGGCGAGCACCTCGGCGATGCCGCGGCCGAGCCCGACCGAGGCGCCGGTGACCAGCGCGACCCTGCCGGCGAGCTGGAGGTCCATCAGCCCCTCCCGTAGACGTCTTCGATGCGGACGATGTCGTCCTCGCCGAGATAGGGCCCCGACTGCACCTCGATCAGCGCGAGCGGGATCTTGCCGGGGTTCTCCAGCCGGTGCACGCAGCCGAGCGGCAGGTAGACGCTCTCGTTCTCGCGCACCATCAGCGTCTCGGCGTCGCGCGTGACGAGCGCGGTGCCGTTCACCACCACCCAGTGCTCGGCGCGGTGGAAATGCTTCTGCAACGAGAGCCGCCCGCCCGGCCGCACGACGATGCGCTTCACCTGGAACCGTTCGCCGGTGATCAGCCCCTCGTAGAAGCCCCAGGGACGGTACATGCGGCGATGCTCGCTCGCCTCCTTGCGCTTCGCCGCCTTGAGGCGATCGACGATGCGCTTGACGTCCTGCGCGCGCGATCGCGGCATCGCAAGGACCGCATCCTCGTCCGCCACCACCACCGCGTCCTCGAGCCCGAGCACGGCGACCAGCGGTCCCTGGCTGCGGACGTAGCAGTTGCGTGCGTCCTCGAGCAGCACGTCGCCGACCGCGACGTTCCCCGCGTCATCGCGGTTGCCGAGTTCCCACAGTGCCGCCCATGAGCCGACATCGGACCAGCCGATCGCCGCCGGCACGACGGCGGCGCGATCGGTCTTCTCGGCCACCGCGTAGTCGAGGCTGATCGAGGGGCTGTCCTTGAACGCGGAACCGAGGCGGATGAAGTCGAGATCCGTCGTCCGCTCCGCGACCGATCGGCGCACGGCGGCGAGCAACTCGGGCGCGTGGCGCTCGAGTTCGGCGATCAGGGTCGCGGCGGTGAACAGGAACATGCCGCTGTTCCAGAGATGCTGTCCGCCGGCGAGATACCGCTCGGCCGTCGCCGCATCGGGCTTCTCGACGAAGCGGGCGACGGCGAAGGCGCCCTCGATGCCGGCGAGCGGCGCGCCCTTCTCGATATAGCCATAGCCTGTCTCGGGTGCGGTGGGTGCCATGCCGAAGGTGACGATCCGGCCCGCGCGCGCCGCCGCCGCACCGATCGCAACGGCACGGTGCAGTGCCGCGACATCCGCGATCGCCGCATCGGCCGCCATCATCCAGAGCGGCGTCGCCGGGTCCTCCTCGGCGAGCAGCAAGGCTGCAGCCGCGATCGCCGGCGCGCTGTTGCGCCCGGCCGGCTCGAGCACGATGCGCGTGCCGGCGATGCCCGCCTCGCGCAGCTGCTCGGCGATGATGAAGCGGTGCGCCTCGTTCGACACCACCACCGGCGGGGCGAAGCCGGCCGAGGCCGGGGCGCGCAGCGCCGTCTCGACGATCATCGGCCGGTCCGAGACCAGCGGCAGCAGCTGCTTCGGGTAGCTCTCGCGGCTCGCGGGCCAGAGGCGGGTGCCGGAGCCGCCGGACAGGATCACCGGAACGATACGGGGAAGGTCGGGCATCAGGGAAACCGGGATGGGGAGGGGGCTCCCGGTATAGCCGGCTCAGCCGCCGAGGAATACCTCGGGGAAGGCGAGGCGGGGCAGGAACAGCACGATCTCGGGCACGGCGATCAGCAGCAGCACGACGAGCAGGCACACGCCGATGATCGGCAGGGCATGGCGGAAGGCGTGCAGCTCCTGCACCTCGGCGATCTGTGCCGCGATCAGCAGGCAGATCGACAGCGGCGGGGTGAGCAGCCCGATCGCCAGCACGATCACGGTGATCACGCCGACCTGGATCGGATGCGCGCCGGCGGCATCGCCGACCGCCTGGATGACCGGCAGGAAGATCAGCACAGAGGGGATGGGGTTCAGCGGGATGCCGATCACGATCAGGAACGCGACCAGCAGCAGCATCAGCCCCCAGTAGCTGTCGGTGATGCCCAGCAGGAACGACGCGACCGCCGGGCCGGCGCCGAGATAGGCCACCAGCCAGCCATAGATGCCCGAGGCGCCGACGATGAACATCGGGATCGAGAAGGCGACCGCGCTCTCGCCCAGCATGCTGGGCACATCGCGCAGGCGGATCGAGCCATAGGCGCCGATCGCCAGCAGCGCGGCCCAGACCACCGCGACGATCGCGGCCTCGGTCGGCGTGACGAAGCCGCCCGTGACGCCGCCCAGCACCAGCACGGGGATGAACAGTACCGGCAGGCCGCGCACCACCGCCTCGCCGCGGGCGCGCAGCCGCATCGGCGCTCCCCTCGGCCAGTCGTAGCGCACCGCCAGCAGGTGGTTGTAGGCCATCTGTGCCAGCCCGATCGTCACCCCGGGGACGATCCCGGCGATCAGCAGCGCGCCGACGCTGACCTGGCCGACCGCGCCGTAGATGATCATCACGATCGAGGGCGGGATGACGACACCGAGGATCGCACTGCATGCGGTGATCGCCGCGGCGTATCCGGCCGGATAGCCCGCCTTCTTCATCGCCGGGATCATCATCGCGCCGATCGACACGACGTCGGAGACGGCCGAGCCCGAGATCGCGCCGAACCCCATCGACGAGACCACGTTCACGTGGCCGAGCGCGCCGCGCAGCCGTCCGATCACGGCGTTGGCGACCGCGAGCAGCCGGTCGGTGATGCCGCCCGCCTCGACGATGCGCCCGAGCAGCAGGAACAGCGGCACGGCGAGCAGTGGGAAGTTGTCGATGCCCTGCAGGATCTGGTTGGCGAGGCTCTCGAGCGGCAGGTCGAGCTGAAGCAGCACGACGAGGGAGGTCAGCAGCAGCGCGAAGCCGATCTCGATGCGCAGGAACACCAGCAGGAAGAAAAGCCAGATCAGGATCGCGAGCGGCGTCAACACGGCTCAGGCCGCGAAGGCGGCGCGCAGCGCGGCGATGTCGCGCATGACGACCTCGGCCAGGAACAGCAGCATCAGCGCCGCCCCGACCGGCATTGCCGCCATCTGCCAGGCCTCGGCGATCCCGAGCGTCTCGAGATCGCGGTAGAGGCCGATCTCGGCGAAGCCCCAGCCGCCCCACAGCAGCACGATGGCGGCGACGGCGATGCCGGCGTCGCCGAGCAGCTTCAGGCAGGCGCGGCCGCGCGGCATCGACGGCGGCAGCACCTCGCAGACGTAATGCGCCGATCGGCGCACCGCGACGGCGGAGCCCAGGAACACGCACCACGTGAACAGGAACAGCGCGGCCTCCTGCGTCCAGATCGCGGGCACGCGCAGCACCTCGCGCCCGCCGACCTGCCAGGCGATGGTGAGGATCAGCCCGGCGAACAGCAGCCCGAGCAGACGCACCAGCGCCCGCTCCAGCCCCGCATTGACGGTGACGAGCAGCCGCAGCGTCAGGATGTGCGCACGGCGGCGCGCACCATGTCGAGCAGGTCGCGCGCGTTGTAGCTCTGGGCGAGCTCGTCCTGCAGCGGTGCCAGCGTACGCGCGAAGGCGGCGCGGTCGGGCTCATGCACGGTGATGCGGCCGGCGAACTCGGTGCGCGCGCGCCGCACCACCGCCTCGTCCGCGTCGATCCCGGCGCGCGTGCCGACCTCCATCGCCTCGGCCGCCACCGCGCGGAGGGTCGCGCGATGCGCCTCCGGGATCTTCGCGAGGCTGCGCGCGGACATGGTGAAATGGCCCACCTGCACCTCGTGCATGGTCAGCGACAGGTGCGGGGCGACCTCGTAGAACCGCTCGGCGATGTAGCCGGAGAGGCTGCTCTCCAGCGCCTGCACGACGCCCGTCTGCACGGAGGTGTAGACCTCCGCCCAGTTGATCGTGATCGGCAGGGTGCCGAGCGCCTGCCACTGCCGCGCGACCGCCGGCGAGGGCGGCACGCGCATCTTCAGCCCCCTCAGATCATCGAGCGTGCGCACCGGGCGGATCGCCGAGAGGTTGCGCGTGCCGCCCATCATGAAGCCGAGCAGCGTGAGCCCCGTGCGCCGCTCCTCGTAGAGCGCCTGCACGCGCGCGGCGATCGGCCCGTCCGCGCGCATCGCCCGGCGGAACGCGTCGTAGTCCGGGATCAGATAGGCGAGCGAGAACACATTGTACTGCGGCACCTGGGCGGCGGCGTTGTTGGTGGTCGAGATCATCAGGTCGATGGTGCCGAGCCGCATCTCGTCGAGCACCGCGCGATCAGGCCCGAGCTGGGCGGAGGGGAACAGCGTCGAGCGCACGGCGCCGTTGGTGCGCTTGGCGATCTCCTCGCCGAACCAGTCGGCCGCCGCGTTGTAGGGATGCGGCGAGGTGACCAGGGTGTGCAGGCGCAGGCTCACCGCGGCCTGGGCGCGGGCGACGAAGGGCGTCGCGAGAAGGGTCGAGCCGACGAGAAGCGAACGGCGCCGGATCATGATCGTCACTCCGCGGCGAGGGGAAGGGAGGGGGCGAGACGCCAGCCGTACTGCGCATCGAGCCCGAGCGCGCGCACGATCTCCAACCCCTTGGCGAGATGCGCGGGTTCGAGCCCGCGCAGCGGCCGGCGCAGATCGCCGGCGGGCAGGCCCACCGCCTTCATCAGCGACTTCACCGCGACCGGGTTGATCGCCGAGTATGTGAAGTGCAGCAGCGGCAGCAGGCGCAGGTAGGTCTCGCGGAACACCGCGCTCTGCCCGGGTGTGGTCCAGGGCGTGGAGAGGCGCGCCATGCCGGCGGGATCGATGTTGCCGGTCATGTTCGCGGTGCCGTGCCCGCCGAGCGACATGGTCGGCACCACAAGCCCCAGGTTCGGGCTGTCGCAGCACATCACCGTCGCATCCGGCTTTCCCGCGAGCACCTGCGCGACCTGCCCGACCCGCGCCGTGCTCTCCTTCAGGATGACGTAGTTGGGGTGGCGGAACAGCCGCAGCAGCGCGTCCCAGTGCAGGTCGGTCTTCACCCGGGGCGGGTTGTTGTAGATGCCGAGGGGCAGATCGACCGCATCGGCGACCTCGGCGAAGAACGCCTCG
>CALKJX010000132.1 GCA_937995555.1 uncultured Elioraea sp. | reverse complement strand
TCGCGATCGGCGCGGACGAGATCGCCGCCGCGGTCGCCGCCGTGCCGGCCGACCTCGTGGCCGCGATCGATCTGGCGGCACGGCGGATCGAGGCGTTCCATCGCGCGCAGATGCCCTCCGACCTCGCCACGCGCGACGGTGCCGGCGTGCATCTCGGCATGCGCTGGGGCGCGCTCGATGCGGTCGGCATCTATGTGCCCGGCGGCAAGGCGGCCTATCCGTCCTCGGTGCTGATGAACGCGATCCCGGCGCGCGTCGCCGGCGTGGCGCGCATCGCGATGTGCGTGCCCACGCCCGACGGCGCGCTCAATCCGGCGGTGCTGGCGGCCGCGCAACGCGCCGGCGTGGCGGAGATCTACCGTGTCGGCGGGGCGCAGGCGGTGGCCTCGCTCGCCTATGGCACCGAGACGATCGCGCCGGTCGATCGCATCGTCGGCCCCGGCAACGCCTATGTCGCGGAGGCGAAGCGGCAGGTGTTCGGCCATGTCGGCATCGATTCGATCGCCGGCCCGTCCGAGGTGCTGGTGATCGCGGATACGACCGCGCGCCCCGAGTGGGTGGCGATCGACCTGCTGGCGCAGGCCGAGCATGACGAGGCGGCTCAGGCGGTGCTGGTCACGCCCGATGCGGCGCTGGCGGAGGCGGTGGCCGCGGCGGTCGAGCAGGCGCTTGCGACGCTGCCGCGGGCGGCGGTGGCAGGGGCATCGTGGCGCGCGCACGGAGCCGTGATCGTGGTGCGCGACCTCGCCGAGGCGGCGGACCTCGCGAACCGGCTCGCGCCGGAGCATCTGGAGCTCGCGGTCGCCGACCCCGCGCCCCTGTTCGCGCGCATCCGTCACGCGGGTGCGGTGTTCCTCGGCCATCACGCGCCGGAGGCGATCGGCGACTACGTGGCCGGGCCGAACCACGTTCTGCCGACCAGCCGCACCGCCCGGTTCGCCTCGGGCCTGTCGGTGTTCGACTTCCTCAAGCGCACCACCTGGGTCGCGGCCGACGAGGCGGCCCTGGCCGCGATCGGTCCCGCGGCGGTGCGCCTCGCCGAGGCGGAGGGGCTGGGCGCCCACGCGCGGTCGGTGTCCGTGCGTCTGTAGCGGGATTGGGGTGCGGATCGTCCCGCCGCGCGCGTCCTTGACCCCTGATATGCCGGGGATCATGTTCCCGGCCAAATCGAATGCCCCTTGGAAAGAGGTCTGATGCCGAAAGAAGACATGATCGAGTTCGACGGCATGGTCACGGAGCTGCTGCCCAATGCCATGTTCCGTGTGAAGCTCGACAACGACCACGTCATCCTCGCCCACACCTCGGGCAAGATGCGCAAGAACCGGATCCGCGTGCTGGCGGGTGACCGGGTGAAGGTGGAAATGACGCCCTACGACCTGACGAAGGGCAGGATCACCTTCCGATTCAAGTGACGGCCGCCCCGGCCATGGCCGCGCCGGTGCGCGGCCCGTTCGTGCTCGCTTCCTCCTCGCCGCGTCGGCGCGACCTGCTCGCCCAGATCGGCATCGTCCCCGACGCGATCGTGCCTGCCGAGATCGACGAGACGCCCCTGCCGCGCGAGCTGCCCGCGCCGATGGCGCGCCGGCTCGCGCGCGCCAAGGCCGAGGCGGTGGCGGCCGCGCATCCCGGCGCGCTGGTGCTGGGCGCGGATTCCGTGGTCGCTGCCGGACGGCGCGCCCTGCCGAAGGCCGAGACCGAGGAGGAGGCGCGCGCGTGCCTTGCGCTGCTCTCGGGGCGGCGGCATCGCGTGCATGCGGGGGTATGCGCAATCGCGCCGGACGGACGGCGCGCCGAACGCCTCGTCACGACGATCGTCACCTTCAAGCGCCTCACCCCGACAGAGATCGAGGGCTACGTCGGCACCGGCGAGTGGCGGGGCAAGGCCGGCGGCTACGCGATCCAGGGTCGGGCCGCCGTCTTCGTGCGTTTCATTGCCGGCTCGTACAGTGCGGTCGTCGGCCTGCCCGTGATGGAGACGGCGGCGCTGCTGCGCGGGCTCGGCTTCGCTCCGCCATGGCTCGCATCGAGCGGCTGCTGATCGCCTGCGGCCCGGGCGAGCGCCGGCTGGTCGGGCTGTCGGGCGGACGGATCGTCGCGTTCGCGATCGAGCGTCCCGATCATCCTGACCGTGTCGGCGAGATGCATCTCGCGCGCGTGGTCTCGGTGGTGCCCGCGCTCGCTGGCGCCTTCGTCGCGCTGGCCGATGGCGTTCAGGCGTTCCTGCCGGCGGAGGAGGCCGATCCTGGCCGCGAGGATGGCGCTGCGGTGCGCCCGATCGGCGCGCTCCTGCGGGAGGGTCAGGCCGTCGTCGTGCGCGTCGTCCGCGCGGCCATGGGCGGCAAGGGACCGCGCGTGACGGCACGCCTCGCCCCGTCGCTCACCGACGGGGCGAGCCGGCCGGCCGCGCCGGCGCTGATGCGCGCCGCGCCGCCGCGCGCGGTCGAATGGCTGACGGAGAGCGCGCCACCGGCGGAAATCGTGGTCGATGAGGTGGACCACGCCTTGGCGCTGCGCGGCGCTCTGCCCGCGCTCGCCGGCCGGATCGCGGTCCATCGCGGCCCGGCGCCGCTGCTCGACGAGGCGATGGAGGCGGCGGTCGCGGCCCTCGCCGAACCTGTGGTCGAGATCGCCCCGGGCCTCACGCTCCGCATCGCGATCACGCCGGCACTGACGGCGATCGACGTCGATCTCTCGGGCGGCACCGGGCGCGAGGGGGCGAGGCGGCGGCGCGAGACGGCGAACCGCACGGCGCTGGTGGAGATCGCGCGGCAGGTGGTGCTGCGCAACCTCTCGGGCGTGATCGCGATCGACCTCGCCGGACTGCCGGGCGCGCGCGGCGCGCGCGAGGCGCTGCGTCAGGTGGCGGAGGCGGCCTTCGCTGACGATCCGCTGCGCGCGCGCGTGCTCGGGTTCTCGCGCGCCGGCCTGCTCGAAGTCGTGCGCCCGCGCATCCGCCCGCCGCTCGCCGAGGTGCTCGGCACGCCCGTCGCCACGGTGGCGCCCTCGGCAGTGACGGCAGCGCTGACGGCACTGCGCACCCTCTGGCGCGAGGCGGCGGCGCGGCGCGGCAGGCCGCCCCGCCTCCGAGGCGCGCCCGCCCTCATCGATGCCGCGCGCGACGAGGCCCAGGCGCTTGCCTTCCTGGCCGCGCGCCTCGGTCGGCCGCCGGAGCTCGTGGCCGACCCTGCGCTGGCGCCGCTCGGCTGGAGCGTGGAGGATGCCGGTCATGGCTGAGCCCCGCACGCCGCGCTGCCCGATCTGCGGCAAGCCGACCGCACGGCCGTTCCGCCCGTTCTGCTCGCGCCGCTGCGCGGATGTGGACCTGCATCGCTGGTTCACCGGCGCCTACCGGGTCGAGACCGAGGAGACGCCCGATCCAGGCGAGGCGGAGTGGACAGGCAAGGCCGATCCGGCTATGACCCCGCCCTCGCGCCGTGGGCCCAGGTAGCTCAGTTGGTAGAGCACGTGACTGAAAATCACGGTGTCGCTGGTTCGATTCCGGCCCTGGGCACCATGCGCGATCGTCCTTTCCTCGTCATGATCGCCCCGGGCGCGGGCTGAGCCTTTCGTCCGACGCGCGATGGACCGCGCTGGGGCCGCGCGCGAAGCTCCTCCTCGCCCCGCAAGGGGCGCACGAGGCGGAGGATCAGGCGGCGATCTGCGGCACGCTGGTGTCGGCTCTGATGATCCAGGCCGTGCAGCGTCTGTTGGCACCGCTCCGCGCGGCGCCGCCCGAACCGGCGTGGCAGGCCCTCTCGGCGCTCGCCGCCGAACGCGACGCGGTGCGCGCCGTCTCCGCCTTCATCGCCTCGCCCGGCGAGGACGTGCCGCCGCGCGTGCGGTCGACTGCCCGGCCCGATGGTCTCTCCGGCGCGCGGACGCTCGACATGATCGCCGCGCTGGAGGATGCCGGCCGCGACGTCGAGGCGCTCGCGCATCTGGGGCTGGAGGCTGCTGCGCGCCGAGGCGATGGCGATGCCGCCGCCGCCCGGCGCCCGGCTGAACCGCAACGCAGCACTCCGGCGCGACGATTGCTGCACCGCATCGTCACACGCCCTTCACCCAACCGTGAACGACCTGTGATAGGGTGAGCTGCATGGATGCGGGGGCAAGGTCGAGGGGAGCGCTCCGCCTCGAGGATGTCACGCGGCGGTTCGGCACGACCGCCGCACTTGCTGCTGTCTCGCTCGCGACCGCGGGCGGACGCTTCGTCGTGCTGCTCGGCCCCTCGGGCTGCGGCAAATCGACCCTGCTGCGGATCGTTGCCGGGCTGGATACGCAACATACCGGCCGGGTGCATCTGAGTGGCCGCGACGTCACGGGCCTGCCGCCGAAGGAGCGCGGCGTGGCCATGGTGTTCCAGAACTACGCGCTCTTTCCGCATCTCTCGGTCGCCGAGAACATCGTGTTCGGGCTGCGCGCGCGCGGCGCGGCGAGGGCCGAGCGCGAGGCGCGGCTCGCGCGCGCCGCCGGCATGCTGGGGCTGACGCAATTGCTGCACCGGCGGCCGAACCAGCTCTCGGGCGGGCAGCAGCAGCGTGTCGCGCTGGCCCGCGCCGTCGTCGCCGAAGCGCCGATCTGCCTGATGGACGAGCCGCTCTCCAACCTCGACGCCAAGCTGCGTGCCGAGATGCGCCGCGAGATCCGCGCGCTGCAACAGCGGCTCGGGCTCACGATGGTCTATGTCACGCACGACCAGGCCGAGGCGATGAGCATGGCCGATCAGGTCGTGCTGATGAACGAAGGCCGAATCGAGCAGGACGCGACCCCGGCCGAGCTCTACGCCCGCCCCGCCTCGCTGTTCGCCGCGGCCTTCATCGGCACGCCGCCGATGTCGCTCTTGCGCCTCGAGCCCGGCGCGGAGGGCGCGGTGATCGCCGGCACGACAGGCCCGGTGGTCGCCCCCGCCGAGGCCGCGGGCGCGATCCTCGGCGTGCGGCCCGAGGAGATCGCGCTGACCGACGGTCCCGGCCTTCTCGTGACGGTGATCTCGAGCGAGTTCCTCGGCGCCGAGACCGTGCTCTCGTGCCGCGTCGGCGCGGGGGCGGAGACAATCCAGGCGCGCGTGCACGGCAATCACGCCGTCGCGGCCGGTACCCCGCTGCGCCTGCGCCTGCCGCCGGCATTGCACCTGTTCGATCCGACCACGGGACATCGCCTGCCCGAACCCATCCCCGGGCGCGTGCCCGTGGACGCCTGACCCCTCCCCGCAACGGAGACCGCACATGACCCTGACCCGACGCCGGGCGCTGCAAGGCCTCGCCGCCGCCCCCGCCCTCGCTTCACCCGCCGTGCTGGCGCAGGCGCCGGTCGAGATCGTGTTCAACTACCCGATCGCCGTGGGCGGACCGATCACGCGGATCATCGACGGCTACTGCGCCGATTTCGAGCGCGCCAATCCGGGTTTCCGCGTCCGCCCGATCTATGCCGGCACCTACCAGGACACGCTGACCAAGACGCTGACGGCCGCGCGCGGCGGTGACGCGCCCGAAACGGCCTGCCTGCTCTCGGTCGACATCTTCACGCTGATCGACGAGGACGCGATCCTGCCCTGGGACGATCTGCCCGGCGTGGATCGCGCCTGGCTCGACAGCTTCTATCCCGCCTTCCTCGAGAACAGCCGCACCGGCGGCAAGACCTGGGGCATCCCGTTCCAGCGCTCGACCAAGGTTCTGTACTGGAACAAGGAGATGTTCCGCGACGCCGGGCTCGATCCCGATGTCGCGCCCGCGACCTGGGCCGAGCAGCTGGAGTTCGCGCGCCGGCTGACCAGGCGCGAGGGCGACCAGACGGCGCAGTGGGGCATCCAGATCCCCTCCTCCGGCTTCCCCTACTGGCTGTTCCAGGGGCTGACGACGCAGAACGACGTGCGGCTGATGAACCCCGAGGGCAACCGCACCTTCTACGACGACCCGAAGGTGGTCGAGGCGTTGCAGTAC
>CALKJX010000131.1 GCA_937995555.1 uncultured Elioraea sp. | reverse complement strand
GGTGAATGACGGCCAACCATGCCGGATCACCTGGTGGATGCGGGTCGAGCCTCAGCGCGTGCCGTTCGATACGGCCGAAGTCATCCGCGCACCGTCGAACGGCACCGCAACGGCCACGGGCAATGGCGTTGCCTACACGCCGCGAGCTGGCTTCGCAGGAGCCGACAGTTTCACGGTCGCGACACGTAGCGCGTGGCAGGGGCGTACCGTCAACGGGCAGGTTCTCGTTACGGTGACCGTGGTGTCGCCATGAGGGTCGGGTTCCTCGCCCGGCGTCAGATCAGGCCGGCGAGCGGGCTCGACGGATCGGCATAGAGCTTGCGCGCCATCCGGCCGGCCAGATAGGCCTCGCGCCCGGCCTCGACCGCGGCCTTCATCGCCCGCGCCATGCGCACCGGGTCCTTGGCATGGGCGATCGCCGAGTTCATCAGCACCGCGTCGCAACCGAGCTCCATCGCGATCGCCGCATCCGAGGCCGTGCCGACGCCGGCATCCACCAGCACCGGCACCCTGGCCTGCTCGACGATCAGCCGGATCGTCACCTTGTTCTGGATGCCGAGACCCGAGCCGATCGGCGCGCCGAGCGGCATGATCGCGACCGCACCCTGATCTTCCAGCCGCTTCGCCGCCACGGGATCGTCCACGCAGTAGACCATCACCTGGAACCCGTCCTTGACCAGCACGTCGAGCGCGCGGTGGGTTTCCAGCATGTCCGGGTAGAGGGTTGGCGGCGGCCCGAGTACTTCGAGCTTGACCAGGTTCCAGCCGCCGGCCTCGCGCGCGAGGCGGAGCGTGCGGATCGCCTCCTCCGCCGTGTGGCAGCCGGCGGTGTTGGGCAGGTAGGTGTAGCGGGAGGGCGGCACGAAGTCCTGCAGCATCGGCGCCGAGGGGTCGGACAGGTTCACCCGCCGCACCGCGACGGTGACGATCTCGGCGCCCGAGGCCTCGATCGCCGCCGCCGTCTCCGGCAGGTCCTTGTAGCGCCCGGTGCCGACGATCAGGCGCGAGCGGAAGGTGAGCCCGCCGACCGACCAGCTGTCATCGGCCGACGGCGTGTGCTCGCCACCGCCAATGAAGTGGACGATCTCGATGCGGTCGTCATTCGCCAGCGCCGTCGTCTCGAACGCCGACTTCGGCACGATCTCCAGGTTGCGTTCGACCGCGACCTTGCGCCGGTCGAGCCCGAGTGAGGCGAGCAGCCCGGCCACGGTGAGGGGCCCCGCAAATTCGCGCGGCTCGCCGTTGACGGTCAGGCGAAGGGCGGTGATGGCATCCATGCCGGCGATATGGGGGGACCGCCCGGCGGGCGGCAAGGGCCGGTGCCGCAGCGCCCCGGCCGTCGCGCCCTCAGATCCGCGCCAGCGCCGGGAACACCCGCACCCAGGCCTTCAGCCCACGATCGAAGCTCGCGACCCGGAAGAACTCGTTCGGCGCGTGGTAGTCCTCGTCGCCCGTCGAGAACGCCATCGGGATCGTGTCGAGCCCCAGCTCCGACTTGAGCTGGGCGCAGAGCGGCAGCGTGCCGCCAAGCCGCGAGCGGAACGGTTTCACGCCGTAGACGTCCTCCAGCACGCCCTCGATCGCGGCGATCCCCGGATGATCGGTCGGGATCTCGTAGGCGCCCGCGCCGCCCCCGGTGGACTTGATCTCCAGCGTGGCGAGCTTGGGGCAGTGCGCACGCAGATGCGTCTCCACCGCCGCCGCGACCTTCGCCGGATCCTGCCCCGCCACCAGGCGGCAGGTGATCTTCACATGCGCCTCGCAGGGCAGCACGGTCTTCGAGCCCTCGCCCTGATAGCCCCCCCAGAGCCCGTTGATCTCGAGCGTCGGGCGCAGCCAGATCTTCTCCAGAACCGAACGGTTGGGCTCGCCCCAGATGCCGTGCGCGCCGATGTCGCGCCAGAACGCGGTCTCGTCGAACGGCACCGCGGCCAGGTCGGCGCGGTCGCGATCGGTGGTTTCGCGCACACCTTCGTAGAAATTCGCGACCGCCACGCGGCCGTCCTCGTGGTGAAGGGTCGCGACGAGGCGGGCCATCAGCAGCGGCGCATTCGCGATCGCGCCGCCGAAGCTGCCGCTGTGCAGATCCTTCGCCGCCGTGCGCAGGATCGCATCCAGCTTGCAGATGCCGCGCGTGGAGAGCGAGACATCCGGCTTGTCCTCGAACAGCATCCCGCCATCGGCGGACAGCACCAGGTCACCCTTCAGCTTGCCCTTGTGCTTCGCCAGGATGTGCGTGAGCGAGGGGCTGCCGATCTCCTCCTCGCCCTCGTAGAACACGCGCACGTTGCAGGGCAGCCGCCCCTCGGTGCGCATCCATGCCTCCAGCGCGGCGAGGCTGATGAACAGCCCCGCCTTGTCGTCGGAGGCGCCCCGCGCATAGACGCGGTTGTCGCGCACGGTCGGCTCGAAGGGCGGGGTGGTCCAGAGCTCCAGCGGCTCGGGGGGCTGCACGTCGAAATGCGCGTAGATGACGATCGTCGGCGCGCCCTCGGCATGCAGCCAGTCGGCATAGACGGCAGGGTGCCCGCCTTCCTGCCAGACCTCCACATTCTCGAGTCCCATGCGTCGGCAGCGCTCGGCCACCCATTCGGCCGCGCGCTTAACGTGCTGCGCGTGGTCGGGCTTCGCGCTCACCGAGGGGATGCGCACCAGGTCGAGATAGTCGTTCCAGAGCGCGTCGCGGTTCTTCGCGATCCAGCCCTCGACGCCGTCGGTCACGCGCGCGTCCATCACTTTCCTCCGTCGACGCTGAGTGTCTGTCCGTTGATATAGGCGGCGTAGTCGCTGGCGAGGAACAGCACGGCGTGCGCGATGTCCTCGGGCGTGCCGAGCCGGCGTGCGGCGATGCCGGCGACGAGCGCACGCTGGCCCGCCTCGCCATAGGCGGCCCATTGCCGCATGGTCGAGGGGTTCGACAGGATGAACCCGGGCGCGACGCTGTTCACGGTGATGCCGTGCGGGCCGAGCTCATGCGCGAGCTGGCGCGCGAGCCCGATCTCGCCCGCCTTGGCCGCGGCATAGGCCTGGATGCCGGTCTTCGACACGCCGAGCCCGGCACCGGAGGAGATCAGAACGATCCGCCCCTGCCGGCGCGCCTTCATCGCCGGTGCGACGGCCTGGCTGACGGTGAAGGCTGCGGTGAGATTGATCGCAACGATCGCGTCCCAGTCCTCGGGCGTGACCTGCTCGATCGGCCGACCGGCCTGCCCACGCACGCCGCCTGCCGTGTGCACCAGCACGTCGATCGCGCCGCCACCCGCCTCCTCCACCTCGCGGACCCACGCCACGGCCGCAGCCCGATCGGTGAGGTCCAGCGTCGCCGTGGCGATTCCGGGCACGCGCCGCGCGACCGCGAGCGCGTCCGGATCGATGTCGCAGGCGAACACGCGCGCGCCGCGCTCGGCAAAGCCGCGCGCGATCGCCCGGCCGATACCCTGGCCGGCGCCGGTGACCGCGACCACCCGGCCGTCGAACCGCACAATCATGCTGGCCGCCCCACGAGGGACGCGAGTTCGAGCAGGTTGTCGTCGGTCATCGGGCGACGTCCCCCCTCGATCTCGTGGATCATTTCGACAAGCCGTGCGGTCAGCGGACAGGCGAGGCCGTGTGCCGCGCCGATCTCGACAATCGGCGCGATCTGCGCATCCACCTCGGTGCGTCGCTTGCGCACCGCGAGATCGCGCCAGACCCCGCTATGCGTCTTCGCACTGGTGCGGTTGAACCCGACCATGATGTCGATCGAGCGCCGCGCGGCGGCCTCGGTCGCGCCCGGCCCGAAGGCGTTGGGGTCGAAGCCGTTGAACCCTTCCGGGGTGACACCCTCGGCGGCGGCCACGGCCATCACCTCCGCGCCCAGCGCGCGCCACAGGGCGAACAGCTTCGGATTGCCGAGCGCGCCCGCAATGCTGTCCTGGCCGAGCGCCTGGGCGAACAGCATCGCCCCGTAGGCGAGCTTGCCCCAGAGATAGCCCCAGATGTTGTCGGTCATGATCGCGGCATCGTCGAAGTCGAGCAGCGTGCGATGCAGCGATTCGAGCCTCCCGGTGATCAGCCCGTCGATCTCGCCGATCACCACCGCGCCGCGATTGCCGTACATCACCTCGCCGGGCCCGTGCCAGTCGGCGCCGAAATTGACGAAGGCGCCGACGGTGCGCGCCGGGCCGGCGATACCCGCGATGATCCGCTCGGTCAGCCCGTTCTGCAGGCTGAGCACGTAGCCGTTCGGGTCGAGATGCGGCAGCAGCGCCCGCGTGGCCTCGGCCGTATGGTGCGCCTTCACGCACAGGAACACCTTGCGCCAGGTGCCCTCGAGCTCGGCGGGCGTGAAGGCCGGCGCGACGATGCGGAACTCGGCCACCGGGCCGGTGATGGCGAGGCCGCGCGCCGGGTCGCGGATCGCCGCGACATGCTCCGCGACGATGTCGACGAAGGTCACATCGTGCCCGGCGCGCTTGAGGAACGCGCCGACCGTGCCGCCGATCGCCCCCGCGCCCCAGATCAGGATCGGCTCCTCAGGCATTCCCCCACCCGCTTTCGATCAAGGTCCGCGTCTCCTCGACCGCGAGCCGCCAGATCGCCAGCATCTCCTCGTCCGGCCGCTGATAGCGTCCCGCGAAGTTGCCGTCGCCCAGCATCGCGCGGATCTCGGCGGCCGGGCGCTGCGCCATCGCCGCACTGTCGATCGGCGGCTTCGTCCCTTCGGGAAGCGCCACGCCGGCGAGCCGCGTCCAGGGGAAGTTCTCCATCCAGGAGGCGTGGCTCGCCACCGGGTCGGTCGCCTGCACCGCCGCCCAGGTCTTCGGCGCACTCCACCAGTTGTGGAACCGCACGCGCGTGCCAGCAGGCTTGGCCGAGACCCATTCGCGGCAGAACCCATCCACCGGATTGTTCCCCCCATGGCCGTTGACGATCAGCACGCGCCGGAAGCCGTGTGCGTGGAGACTGTCGAGGATGTCACCCACCACCGCGAGCAGCGTCGGCACACGCAGGGTCACGGTGCCGGGATAGGCCATGAAATAGGGTGCCAGCCCGTAGGGCATCACGGGAAACACCGGCACACCGAGCGGTTCGGCCGCCTCCGCGGCCACGCGTTCGGCCAGGATCGCATCCACCGCGAGGCTCAGATACGCGTGCTGCTCGGTCGAACCGATCGGCAGCACGCAGCGGTCGTCGCGGCGGAGCCAGTCCTCCACCTGCATCCAGTTCGCCTCGCGGATCAGCACCCGGAAATCCCCCTTGCGGCCGAGGGCGCGGAGGCTACGCTCGCCCGCCACGAGGTCAACAGGGAGACGCGACCATGAGACGAACAGATCCCTTCCGCCGCCTGCGCCTGCTGGCGGCGGCGGCATGTCTGGCCTGGGCGGGCGCGGCATCGGCGCAGGAGCTGCGCGTCGGCGTGCGCGCCGGGCCCGAGGCGATCGATCCCGCCTACATGGCGCTGGGCAACCACGCCGCCGCGGTGAAGAACATGTTCGACACCCTGGTCTGGGTGGACGACAAGCTGCAGCTGGAGCCCGGGCTCGCGGTGTCGTGGCGGCCGATCGACGACACCACCTGGGAGTTCAAGCTCCGCGAGGGCGTGAAATTCCACGACGGCAGCCCGTTCACCGCGGCCGACGTGAAGTTCTCGATCGAGCGCGTGCCCGGCGCAGCCGGCCCCGATGGCGGCCTCACCCTCTACACCCGCACCATCGCCGGCGTGGACGTGGTGGACAACCACACGATCCGCATCCGCACGCACGGCTCGCACGCCGCGCTGCCGCAGGACATGACGCGGATGTTCATCGTCTCCGCGCGCATCGGCGACGCCAAGACCGCCGACTTCAACTCGGGCCGCGCCGCGATCGGCACGGGTCCGTTCCGCTTCATCTCCTGGACCCCGCGTGGCGATCTGGTGGTGGAACGCGTTGCCGGCCACTGGCGCGGCAATGCGGCCTGGTCGCGCGTCACGCTGGTCGAGATCTCGAACGACGCGGCGCGCGTGGCCGGACTGCTCTCCGGCAGGGTCGACTTCGTCAACTACGTGCCCGTGAGCGACATCAACCGCCTCAAGCGCGACCGCAACATCGTCGTGTTCCAGGGCGAAAGCATCTACACCTTCATCCTCTACCCCGACATGCGCGAGGACATGTCGGTGCCCGCCATGCGCATGATCACGGACAAGCAGGGCAACACGCTGCCGCGCAACCCTTTCCTCGATCCGCGCGTGCGCGAGGCGCTCAGCCTGGCGATCGACCGGCAGGGGATCGTGCAGTCGGTGTTCGAGGGCTACGCCACCCCGGCGGCCCAGCTCATGCCGAACTACATGTTCGGCGCCGATCCGAACGCGCCGCCCCTGCCGCACGATCCGGCCCGGGCGCGCGCTCTCTTGGCCGAGGCGGGCTTCCCGAACGGATTCCGCTTCCCGCTCTACTGCTCCTCCGACCGCCTGCCCGGCGACGGCGCCACCTGCCAGGCGCTGGGCCAGCTCTTCGCCCGCATCGGCCTCGAGGTGCAGGTCAACGCGCAACCGCGCACCATCTTCTTCCCCGCCCGCACGCGCGGCGACTACCCGATCACCATGGCGGGCTGGGGCACGCTGACCGGCGAGGCTGGCTACGCGCTCTCCGGCTTCGTGCACTGCAAGCGGCCGGGCGGGCGGCTCGGCCCGTTCAACGCGAGTCACTACTGCAACGAGGAACTCGACAAGATCATCGCCGAGGCCCTTGGCACGCTCGACGAGGAGAAGCGCCGCGCGCTGTTCCAGAAGGCGCAGGCCATGGCGGTCGCGGATCGGGGCCAGATCCCGATCGTCACCCTGCCCACCGTGTGGGCGGGCAAGGCCAACCTCACCTGGACCCCGCGCGCCGACGAGGACACGCTGCCCTTCTTCATCCGGCCGCGGTCCTGACGCCTCATGAACCGAAGCACGGGGAGGGGTACGGGTACCCCTCCCCGTGACCCCACTCCCCCGATCATCAAGGCCGCGGGCCTGGCGCTCACCGCGGCCCTCCTGTTCACCGCCGAGGTGGTGTTCGTGAAGCTGCTCGCGAACACAGTGCCGGTGACGACGATCATGCTGGCCCGCTCGGCCGGCCAGATCCTCTACGTCGCACCGCTGCTCGCGCGCCGCGGCATGATCCTGCTGCGCACGTCGCGGCCGTTCCTGCACCTGGCGCGCGGGCTGTTCAGCCTGATCTGCTGGGGCCTGTACTACTGGTCGTTCCAGCGGCTCGATCTCGCCACGGCGACGGTGCTGTCCTTCACCTCGGTGATGTTCGTCACCGCGCTCGCCGGCCCGGTGCTGGGCGAGATCGTGCGCTGGCGTCGCTGGAGTGCCACCATCGTCGGGTTCATGGGCGTGGTGCTGGTCGCGCGGCCGCTGGAGATGCGGTTCGATCCCGCGATCGGCATCGCGCTTCTCTCGGCGCTGTTCGGCTCCGGGATCGTGCTGACGACCAAGAAGCTCTCGGCGACCGAGCGCACCGGGACCATCCTGCTCTATATCGGCGTCGTGACGTTCCTGGGCTCGTTGCCGGTCGCCGTGCCGTTCCTGACCGTTCCCGAGCCGTGGCAGGCGTTCTGGCTCGCCTTGATGGCGGTGACGGGGCCCGCGGCGATGCATCTCTGGATCAACGCCTTCCGCCTTGCCGATGCGACCGTGGTGTCGCCGCTCGGCTACACGCGGCTGATCTTCTCCACGATCGCCGGTGTCGCCCTGTTCAACGAGACCCCCGACCGCTGGATGGCGGGCGGTGCGGTGCTGATCGTCGGCTCGGCGCTATACATCACGCTGCGCGAGGCGAAGGTCGCGCGACAGAGGCGGTAGCGGTCACGCGTCATGCAGATGGCAGGACGCCATGCGCCCCGGCGCGACCTCGCGCAGCACCGGTGGCTCCTGGCGGCAGCGGGGCATCGCGTGCGGGCAGCGCGGATGGAAATGGCAGCCGCGCGGCGGATCGAGCGGCGAGGGGATCTCGCCGCGCACCGGATGGAACGACGCCCGCCGCCGGTCGAGCCGAGGCACCGCCTCGATCAGACCCCGGGTGTACGGGTGGGCAGGCTCGGCGAAGACGGGCTCCAGCGGGCCGGTCTCCACCACGCGGCCCAGGTACATGATCGCCACCCGGTCCGCGAGATGGCCGACCACGCCAAGATCGTGGCTGATGAACAGGATCGCGAGGTCGAGATCGCGGCGCAGATCGAGGAAGGTGTTCAGCACCTGCGCCTGGATCGAGACGTCGAGCGCGGCCACCGCCTCGTCGGCGACGATCGCGCGCGGGTTCATCGCGAGCGCCCGCGCGATGCCGATGCGTGCGCGCTGCCCGCCCGAGAACTGGTGCGGATAGCGGGCCGCGAAGGCCGGATCGAGCCCGACCCGCCGGAGCGCCGCGGCCACGGTCTCGCGAACATTGGCACGATCCGTCAGCCCGTGCGCGAGCGGACCCTCGGCGATCGCCTCGCCCACGCGCATCCTCGGATTGAGCGAGGCGAAGGGGTCCTGGAAGATCATCTGCACCGCGGTGGTGCGCTTGGCGGCGCGGCCGTCGGAGTCGTCGGCCACCGGCGCGCCGTCCAGCAGGGCACGCCCTTCGGTCGGCAGCAGCAGCCCCGCGGCGATCCGCCCGAGGGTGGATTTGCCGCAGCCGGACTCGCCGACCAGGCCGACCACCTCGCCGCGTGCGAGCCCCAGCGAGACGCCATCGACTGCGCGCACGATCTCGGTCTTCGCACCGCCGCCCAGCGCGCCGACGATGCGCTCGGCGAGCGACGGCCGGCGCTCGAAGCGCATCGACACCCCGTCGAGCGCGAGCAGCACGCTCACTTCTTGAGCCTGGGGTTCAGCACGTCGCGCAACTGATCGCCCACCAGGTTGATCGCGACGATGACGATCAGCAGCGCGATGCCGGGATAGACGCTGATCCAGTACCGCCCCGAGAGCATGAACTGGAAGCCGTTGGCGATCAGCGTCCCGAGCGAGGGCTCGGTCACCGGCATGCCGACACCGAGGAACGACAGCGTCGCCTCGATCGCGATCGCGTTCGCCACCTGCACGGTCGCGACCACGATCAGCGGCGGCAGGCAGTTCGGCAGCAGGTGGCGCAGCACCACGCGCGCCGGCCGCAGTGGGATGCCGGAGGCTGCCTCGATGTACTCCTTGCGCCGTTCGGCAAGGGCGGCGCCGTGCACGGTGCGGGCGAAATAGGCGTACTGCGCCGCGACCAGGGCGGCGACCACCTGGAACAGTCCCTGGCCGAGGATCGCCACCAGAACGAGGGCAAGCAGGATCGCCGGGAAGGAGAGCTGGAGGTCCACCAGCCGCATCAGCGCGAGTTCGACCCGCCCGCCGAAGAACGCGGCCGCCAGCCCGACCGTGGTGCCGATGCAGAGCGCGACCACGCCGGCCGCCGCACCCACGAACAGGGACGTGCGCAGCCCCCAGAAGATCGCGGAGAGCACGTCGCGCCCCTGCGCATCGGTGCCGAGCCAGTGCGTATAGCCCCCCGAACCGAGGCTGCCCGGCGGCAGGCGCGCATCCATCAGAGACAGCAGTGCCTGGTCGTAAGGGTTCTGCGGCGTGATCCAGGGCGCGGTCAGCGCCAGCACCACCGCGAGCGCGAACACGAACAGACCGCCGAGCGCGACCTTGCTCTCGGCGAACTCGGCCCAGAACAGCGCGGCCGGCGAGGCGGCGCGCGTGCTCACCGCTGGCCCCCGAGCCGCACGCGCGGATCGAGCGCGGCATAGGCGAGATCGACCAGCAGGTTGATGATCACGAACATGGTCACGACCAGCATCAGGTAGGTCACCATCACCGGGCGGTCGAGCGTCAGGATCGAGTCGATCACCAGTTTGCCCATGCCGGGCCAGGAGAAGATCGTCTCGGTCACCACGGCGAACGCCACCACCGAGCCGAACTCGAGCCCCAGCACGGTGACGATCGGGATCAGGATGTTGCGCATCGCGTGCACCAGCACGACCCGGCGCATCGACAGCCCCTTGGCGCGTGCGAACTTGACGAAATCCGCCGGCCAGGTCTCGCGCATGCCCGCGCGTGTCAGCCGGATGATCAGCGAGAGTTTGAACAGCGCAAGGTTGAAGGCCGGCAGCAGCAGATGCGCGAGCCCGTCGGCGGTCAGGAACGACCATTCGATGCCGCCGACCAGCACCGTCTCGCCGCGCCCGCCGGAAGGCAGCCAGCCGAGCTCGACCGAGAACACCAGGATCAGCATCAGCCCGACCCAGAAGGTCGGCAGGCTGAACCCCAGGACCGAAGCCGCCATGATGGTCCGGCTCGCGGCCGACTCAGGCTTGAGCCCGGCATAGGCGCCGAGCGGAATCCCGAGCACGATGGCGATCAGCATCGCGGCGAGGGCGAGCTCCAGCGTGGCCGGCAGCTTCGACAGGATCAGCCCCAGCGCGGGCTGGTTGAACACGAAGCTCGTGCCGAAATCGCCGCGGATCAGCGAGCCGAGGAAGTAGCCGTACTGCTCCCAGAACGGTCGGTCGAGCCCGTAGCGCGCGATCGTCTCCGCGCGGGTGATCTGGTCGGCGGCCGGGTTGATCAGCACATCGATCGGGTTGCCGATCGCGAACACGCCGCCGAATACGATCAACGACATGGCGAAGATCACCACGACCGCCCCGGCGAGCCGTTGCAGCAGAAAGGGAATCATCCGGGCTCGACTCGCTCCATGCAGGCTCGTCATAGCCGCCGCGCCCGGCTCTGTCATCGCGGCCAGGCGCCGCTCGCGGCAGGATGACCGCCGATGATCCTGCTGATCCAGGGGGCACCGCTCGCCGCGATCGTCGCCCTGCTCGCCTCGGGCCGCGCCGACCCGCTGCGCGCGGTGGTTGTGGCGCTCGTGCTCGCGATCCCAGCCGCCGCCGTGTCGGTGCCGGAGGGCGTCCGCCTTGCGCCCCTGCTCGCCGAGGAGGTCTCGCGCGGCGCCTTCCTCGCCCTTCAGCCGATCGCGGTGACCTTCGCGGGGCTGCTGTTCCACGGCGCGGTCTCGGCCCGCTCGCCCGACCTCGACGCGGACGGCATGGCCACCCATGCGCGGCTGTTCACGGTCTGCCTCCTCCTGGGCCCGTTCTTCGAGACCGTGACCGGGTTCGGCGTCGGTGCCGTGTTCGCGCTCGGCGACCTGCACGCGCTCCGGATCGGCGGACCAGCCGGCGCGGCGCTGTCGCTCTTGTCGCAGATGCTGATCCCCTGGGGCGGGCTCGGTCCGGGCACGCTGCTCGGTGCCGCACTGGCAGGCGTGGAGCTGCGCGCGCTTGGCGCCTGGAACGCCGTATTGAGCGCGGCCTGGCTGCTGACCCTCCTGCCGGTGTTCTGGCGTCTCGCGGCCGAGGCCGGGCTGCCGGCGACCCCGCGTGACCGGATCGAGGACGCGGTCACCATCGCCGTGCTCGGCATGTTGCTGATCGCGGCCAACCTGCTGGCGACCGTGGAGGTGGCGGGGCTGCTCGCGCTCGGCCCGCCGCTGGTCTGGCGGCTGAGGCATCGGTTCGCGCAACCCGGTGCGGCGCGTGCGGCCGCCCCCTATCTCGCGCTGTCGGCCGTGCTGCTCGCGAGCCGGCTGGTGCCGGGTGCGCCGGCGCTGCTGACGGCCGTTGGCATGATCCGGCCCTGGCCCGATCTGCCCGGCTTCGCGCTCCTTCACCAGCCGGGAATGCTGCTCGGCGCGGTCGGGCTCGGCGTGCTGGCGACCGTGCGGGGCCGGCGCGCGATTCTGCTCCGGGCGGGACGACGCGGCGCGCGGCCGGCGGTGCTGATGCTCGGCTACGTGGTGCTGGCGCGGCTGCTCGGCGGCTCGGGGGCGGCGGCGGCGTTGGCCGGCGCGCTTGCCGCCGCCGCCGGCGCGGCGCTTGCCTTCGTGGTGCCGCTGCTCGGCGCGGCGGGCGGATTCTTCGCCGCAACGAATGTCGGTTCGAACTCGATCCTGATGCCGGTCGTCTCGGCGCTCGCGCTGCCCTTGCCGCCGGCTTTCGTCGCCGCGGTGCAGAACTTCACCGGCTCCGCGCTCTGCATGGTCGCGCCGATGCGGCTAGGAGCTACCGCCGCGCTGGCGGCCGACGGAACCGCGCCAGGTGCGATCGGCCGACGGCTCTGGCCCACGGGCGCGAACGCGGTGCTGGTCGGCTGGGCCGCGATCGGCGTGCTTGTCACGGCCGCTGCGCCCGGCAATGTTCAGCCCTGAACGAGAGGAGACCCCATGATGTCCGATGCCGCGCACCTGATCGGCGGTCGCTGGACCGAACCCGCCGCCACGCTCGAGGTGATCGATCCGTCTGACGGCGCGGCGTTCGCGCGGATCGGCCGCGGCGGCGCGGCCGAGATCGACGCCGCGGTGGCGGCCGCGCAGGCTGCCCTCGACGGCGCCTGGGGAAAACTCACCGCGACGGAGCGCGGAAGGCTGCTGTCGAGGCTCGCGGCGCTGATCGCGCGCGATGCCGAGCGTCTCGCGCAGCTCGAAAGCCGCGATGTCGGCAAGCCGATCCGCCAGGCACGCGCCGATGCCGCTGCCTGCGCGCGCTACTTCGAGTTCTATGGCGGTGCAGCCGACAAGGTGATGGGCGACACGATCCCCTACCAGGACGGCTTCACCGTGTTCACGCTGTGGGAGCCGCACGGGGTGACCGCGCATATCGTGCCGTGGAACTATCCCTTGCAAATCGCCGGCCGGTCGGTTGCGGCGGCGCTGGCGATGGGCAATGCCTGCGTGTTGAAGCCGGCCGAGGACGCCTCGCTGACCTGCCTTGCGATCGCGAAGCTGGCCGAGGAGGCCGGGTTCCCGCCCGGCGCGCTCAATGTCGTCACTGGTCTGGGCGAGGAGGCCGGCGCGGCGCTGTCGGCGCACCCCGGCATCGGCCATGTCTCGTTCACCGGCAGCCCGGAGGTCGGACGGCTGATCCAGACGGCCGCGGCGCGCAACACCATTCCGGTCACGCTGGAGCTCGGCGGCAAGTCGCCGCAGCTCGTCTTCGCCGATGCCGACCTCGAGACCGCCGCCGCCACGGTGGTGAACGCGGTGATCCAGAACGCCGGCCAGACGTGCAGCGCGGGGTCGCGCGTGCTGGTCGAGGAGCGGATCTACGACCGGTTCGTGGCCGATCTGGGGGCGCGCTTCGACAAACTCGTCGCCGGGCCGGCGGATCGCGATCTCGATCTCGGGCCGGTGATCAACGCGAGCCAGAGATCGCGAATCGAGGGCTACCTCGCGCGGGCGGAAGGGCTGCCGGTGGCGGGCCGAGGGTCGATCGCCTCGAACGCGCCGCCGGGCGGGTTCTACGTCCGGCCCACGCTGTTCGCCGATGTGCCGCGCGATCACGTCCTGGCGCAGGAGGAGGTGTTCGGCCCCGTCCTGGTGGCGATCCGCGTCCGCGACGAGGAGGAGGCCCTGCAGGTCGCGAACGGCACCGCCTACGGCCTCGTCTCCGGCGTCTGGACGGGCGATGCGGGCCGCGCGCTGCGGCTCGCGCGGCGGCTGCGCACCGGGCAGGTGTTCGTCAACAACTACGGCGCCGGCGGCGGTGTCGAGCTGCCGTTCGGCGGCATGAAGGGCTCGGGGCACGGCCGCGAGAAGGGCTTCGCCGCGCTCTTTGGTTTCGCGGCGATGAAGACGGTTGCGGTGAAGCACGGGTAGCGCCACATATGCGCGGGGAAATTGGCTCCGCGTATCACTGAGCTTATTTTTGCTTACAACAACTATCGCGGGGGGCTTACAATGCGATATCTGCACGTGTTACTTCTCGCCGGTGGAGTTGTGACGTCAGCCTGTGTGGCAACCGTAACGATGCCGGCCTACACTCCCGACACAACCGCCGAACTAAGCGGCGCAGTCGCCGTGGACGACTTTACCTACACGCCGCCTGGGACCGTTCAGCAACATGAGATACGCGAGAATGCGGCGGGCCAAGTCTTTCTGACAGAACCGGTCGCCCAGTATTTTGCCAATGCGATACGTCGAGAGTTTCGACAGGCCGGCTTGTCGTTGGCATCGGACCACTGTCGCCTTGGCGGACAAATCCATGACTTCGCGACTGAAAGCCTTGGTTTTGACGTCACGTTTATAACAGACGTGACCTACACAATGTCTGTACGTGGCTGGCCGGTTTGGGGCCGACGGGCGAAGGTGAGCTTCAAGACCAGTAAGTTCCTCACACCGGAGCTTCACCTTGCCAGCATACGAAAGGCCGTTTCTGACAACATCGCCCAGGTTCTTGCTGATCAAGGTTTCCGAAGCACTGTGGCCGATAGATGTGCGCCACGGACAGCGGAAGCACCGCGTCGCACGCAGCGTCGATAGCGACGGCATGTGACGTGCCGTTGTTGTAGTGCAACAGGGCGCTTCGCAGCCACGTCGGCCGCGCGAGACCCGGAGCGGACTCGAAGGATCGCCGCATGCAGAGCCCACTACCCGTCCTTGCCGCGCACGCCGCATCCTGGCGCGACCGCACGCCCGACGAGGCGCTCGCGCATCATGCGCGGCGTGCGCTGGTGGACTGGTTCGGCTGTCTGCTTGCTGGCGCCTCTCGTCCGCCGGCGACGCTGATCGCCGCTGCACT
>CALKJX010000130.1 GCA_937995555.1 uncultured Elioraea sp. | reverse complement strand
CTGCTCGGCGGTGCGCTCGCCTCGATGCTGGCCGGCGCGGCCGAGGCGGCGGAAGCCGAGCCGCCCGACGGCGAGGCGTTCGACGACGACCTGGAGCTCTGAGCGCCGAGTGGACGGGGCAGCGGGCCGGGCCTAGCCTCGGCCGGCGATGATCCCTGTCCACCCGCCCCGATGAGCGCGGCGCCGATCAAGCGGCGCGACGCGGCCGTGATCACGCTGATCGCGGCGGCGCATTTCCTGTCGCATTTCTACATCCTCTGCATCCCGCCGATGTTCCCGATGATGCGCGCGGAGCTCGGCCTGTCCTACGCCGCGCTGGGTGCGATCACGGCGGTGCTCTCGGCGGTGACCGCGCTCGGCCAGACCCCCATCGGGGTATGGGTGGACCGCCGCGGCGCCGCCCCCTGGCTGGTCGGCGGCACGGCCCTGATGGCGCTCGGCACGGCGGGGCTCGGGCTCGCGCCAGGCTGGGCGGTGCTGCTGCTGGCGGCGATCGTGTCGGGGCTCGGCAACGCGACCATCCACCCCTGCGACTACGCGATCCTCGCCGGCTCGATCGACCAGCGGCGGATGGGTCGCGCGTTCAGCCTGCACACCGCCGCGGGCTATGCCGGGTTCGCCGCCGCCCCGCCCTTGATGATCGCGCTCGAGGCCTGGCTCGGCTGGCGCGGGGCGCTGATCGCGGTGGGGCTGGCGGGGCTGCCCTGCACCGTGGCGATCGCGGCCTTCGCCGGGATGCTGCGCAGCGAGTCCAAGCGCAGGCACGAGGCGCCGTCGGCGCGCGCGGTGCTGGGCTCGCGGCCGATCCTGCTGCTGTTCGCCTTCATGGCGCTCTTGGCGATGGGGGCGTCGGGCGTGCAGACCTTCATGGTCGCGGCGATGCCGCTGATCCATGGTGTGTCGGTGGCGGCGGCGGCGGCGCTCACCGGATGGCTGATCGCGAGCACCGTCGGCACGCTGGCCGGCGGGTGGATCGCCGATCGCAGCCGCAACCTGGTCGGCGTGGTGGCGGCGATGATGTTCTCCTGCGCCGGCCTGGTGGTGCTGCTGGGCGTGCTGCCGATGGGCGAGGTGCCGGTGATCGCGCTGGCGGTGCTGGCCGGGTTCTGCCTCGGCGTGGTGATGCCGTCGCGCGATCTGCTGGTGCGGCAGGCGGCGCCGGCGGGCACGACGGGGCAGGTGTTCGGGTTCGTCTCGGCGGGGCTGCCGCTGGGCGGGGCCTTGGCGCCGGCGCCGATGGGGTTGCTGATGGACCTGGGCGCGCCGTCGGCGGTGTTCCTGGCCTCGGCGGCGCTGCTGGCGGCGGCGGTGCTGACCGCGGGCTCGGCGCGCGCGGCGTCGGTGGCGCCTGCGGCGGCGGAGTAAGGAAACGGAGTTGGGGGGCCGCACGGCCCCCCACACCCCCCCTGGAGGGCGTCGCTCCCGTTGGTCGCGACGCGGGCCTCGACCAACGGGAGAGGCCCTCTCCAGGGATGGGGGATGTGGGGGCAAGGGCCTTGCGGCCCTTGGCCCCCGCGGTTCTTTTCCCTCAGCGCCAGCCGCGCTCGATGGCCGACCGCTCCGCCTCCGTATCCATCGGCGCGCCGGTGCCGATCCGGTCGAGCTGCGCGCGCAGCAGCGGCTCGACGGTGGCGGCCGGTGCGAATCCCTCCGGCGTGATCTCGCGCGCGACCACGATGCGCGTACGCCAGACATCCGCCTCGCGGCAGGCGAGCCCGACCGCCGGTGTCGCGCTCTCGACCGCGAAGCTGCGACATGGACCCTGTTCCGTGGCGTAGCTCGCGAGCAGCCGGATCACACCGCCCATGAACGCCACCTCCTGGCCGGTCGCGGCCGCATCGAGCGCGCGCACCAGCATCGGCGTCACCGGCCCCAGCGGATCGAGCGGGTGGGGCAGGCGTGTCGGCGGCGGCGCGACCACCGCGCCCAGCACGGCACCCGCGACCGCCGCGATCGCGGCCGCGATCACCACGCGGCGCCGGACCTCGGCACGCGATGCGCCGACCGGCCGTGCCGCGGCGCGCGCCGCATGCACCGCGGCGAGCCGCCTGGCGAGCGCCGGATCGGCCGCGACCGCCGCGCGCACGCGCGCCGCCTCGTCGCGGTCGAGCCGGCCGTCGGCATAGGCGGTCAGCGTCTCGTCGGAGATCCACGGATCGCTCACGGTCCGGCCTCGTCCTCCCCCACCGGGCGCGGCCGAGATTAGGCCGAGCGGGTGCGCAGGCGACAGGTCCCCGCTTGCGGCGCCTGACGCTTGGGGATACCCGCAGCGCATGACCCGACCCGTGATGCTGGTGGTCCTCGATGGCTGGGGCTGGCGCGAGGAGACCGCGGACAACGCCGTGCGCCTCGCCCGCACCCCCCATTTCGACCGGCTCTGGACCGAGTGCCCGCACGCGTTCCTGCGCACCTCGGGCGAGGACGTGGGTCTGCCGCAAGGGCAGATGGGCAACTCCGAGGTCGGGCATCTCAATCTCGGCGCCGGGCGCGTGGTGATGCAGGACCTGCCGCGCATCGACGCCGCGGTGGCGGACGGCTCGATCGCACGCCTGCCCGCGCTCGCGGAGCTGATCGCGCGCACCACCGGCACGGTGCACCTGATGGGGCTGGTCTCGCCGGGCGGCGTGCACGCGCACCAGGACCATGCGCTGGCGCTCGCGCGCGCGGTGACCGCGGCGGGCAGGGGCGTGGCCGTGCATGTCTGGCTGGACGGGCGCGACACCCCGCCGCGCGCCGCGGCCGAGGACCTGCCGCGGTTCCTCGCCGCGCTGCCCGCAGGCGCACGCGCCGCCACGATCTCCGGCCGCTACTTCGCGATGGATCGCGACAACCGCTGGGACCGCGTGGAGCGCGCCTGGCGCGCGATCGTGCTGGCGGAGGCGCCGCGCGTCGCTGACGCGATGGCGGCGGTGCGCGCGGCCCATGCCGCGGACGTGACGGACGAGTTCGTGCCCCCCGCGGTGGTCGGCGACTACGCCGGAATGGCGGACGGCGATGCGGTGCTGTGCTTCAACTTCCGCGCCGACCGGGTGCGGCAGGTCCTCGCCGCGCTGCTCGATCCGGGTTTCGATCGGTTCGCGCGGCCGCGCGTGCCGAAGCTGGCGGCGGCGGCGGGGATGACGCAGTACTCGGCCGAGCTCACCCCCCTGATGGGCACGCTGTTCCCGCCCCAGAGTCTCACGGGGATTCTCGGCGAGGTGGTGGCGGCGGCGGGACGGACGCAGCTCCGCATCGCCGAGACCGAGAAGTATCCGCACGTCACCTACTTCCTGAACGGCGGGCGCGAGGAGGTCTTTCCCGGCGAGGAGCGGATCCTGGTGCCCAGCCCGAAGGTCGCGACCTATGATCTGCAACCGGAGATGAGCGCGCCCGAGGTGACCGAGCGCGCGGAGGCGGCGATCCGCTCCGGCGCGTTCGATCTGATCGTGCTGAACTACGCCAATCCCGACATGGTGGGGCACACCGGCAGGCTCGATGCCGCCATCAGGGCGGTGGAGACGGTGGATGCGGGGCTGGGTCGGATCGCCGAGGCGGTGCGCGCGATGGGCGGCGCGCTCCTGGTGACGGCCGATCACGGCAACGCCGAGCTGATGCGCGATCCGGAGACGGGCGGGCCGCATACCGCGCACACGACCAATCCGGTGCCGGTGCTGCTGATGGGCGGGCCGGCGGGCGCGCGGCTGCGCGACGGTCGTCTGGCGGATGTCGCGCCGACGCTGCTCGCGCTGATGGGGCTTGCGCAGCCCGCGGCGATGACGGGACGGAGTCTGCTCGCGTGAGCCGGCGATGCCGCCGGGCGCGGCTTGCCGGGCACGCGCTGCGGCGGCTAGCGTCCTTGTTCTGCTGGCGGGCCGGCGCGCGCGCCGCCCCAACGATGCGCAAGGAGAGGAGAGGACCATGACAACACGACGCACCATGCTGACCGCGGGCGCCGCCCTCGCGGCCGCGGCGGCGCTGCCGCGCCCGGCGCTGGCGCAAGGCGCCGGCCGCAACGTGCTGCGGGTGGTGCCGCACGCGAACCTGTCGGTGATCGATCCGATCTGGACCACCGCCTACATCACCCGCAACGCCGGCTTCATGGTGTGGGACACGCTGTTCGGCCTGGATTCGCAGTTCCGCCCGCAGCCGCAGATGGCCGAGGGCCACACCCTGTCGGACGATCGCCGCGTCTACACCATCACGCTGCGCCCCGGCCTGACGTTCCACGACGGGGCGCCGGTGCGGAGCGCGGACTGCGTCGCCTCGATCAAGCGCTGGGCCGTGCGCGACGCGATCGGCCAGAAGCTCGCCACGCTGGTCGACGAGTACCGCGTGCTGGACGACCGCCGCTTCGAGATCCGGCTGAAGCAGCCCTTCGCGCTCACCCTGTTCGCGCTCGGCAAGCCGGCGAGCAATGTCTGCTTCATCATGCCCGAGCGCGTCGCGGCGACGGATGCCAACAGCCAGATCAGGCCCGAGGACGTGATCGGTTCCGGTCCGTTCCGCTTCCAGCGCGACGAGTGGAACCCCGGCGCGCGCGCGGTGTGGACGCGCAACCCCGACTACCAGCCGCGCGGCGAGCCGGCCGACTGGGTGTCGGGCGGCAAGCGGGCCAATTTCGACCGCATCGAGTGGCACATCATCCCCGATGCGGCGACCGCGGCGGCGGCGCTGCAATCGGGCGAGGTGGACTGGTGGGAGACGCCGCTGCCCGACCTGTTCCCGGTGCTGCGGCGCGACCGCAACATCGTGCTCGAGCAGATGAACCCGCTCGGCGAGATCGGCATCCTGCGCTTCAACCACCTGCATCCGCCGTTCGACAACGCCGCGATCCGCCGCGCGCTCGCGATGGCGATGAACCAGGCCGACTACATGCAGGCGGCGGTCGGCGGCGACCCGAAGCTGTGGCGCTACGCCGGGTTCTTCACGCCGGGCACGCCGATGGCGACCGAGAAGGGGCTGGAGGCGCTGAAGGGCCCGCGCGACATCGCGGCGGCAAAGCGGGCGCTGGCCGAGGCCGGCTACAACGGCGAGAAGGTGGTGCTGATCGCGGCGACCGACATCCCGATCACCAACGCGCAGAGCCAGGTGACGGCCGAGGTGCTGCGCCGGCTGGGGATGAACCTGGAATACGTCGCGACGGACTGGGGTACGGTGGTGCAGCGGCGCGCCAGCCGCGAGCCGGTGGAGCGCGGCGGCTGGAGCCTGTTCCACACCTGGTGGGCGGGGTTCGACCACGCCAATCCGGCCGCGCACCTGTCGATCCGTGGCAACGGCACCGGCCCGGGAAGCTGGTTCGGCTGGCCGACCAGCCCGCGGCTCGAGGAGCTGCGCGAGGCGTGGTTCGTCGCGCCCACCGAGGCCGAGCAGGCGCGCATCTGCGAGGAGATGCAGGTGGTGGCGCTGCGCGACCTGCCCTATGTGCCGACCGGGCAGTTCTTCATCCCCTTCGCGTTCCGTCGCGACATCACGGGGATCCTGAAGGGGCCGATGCCCCTGTTCTGGAACGTCTCGAGGCGCTGAGGCGGCCATTCCGCGCCCTGCCCTGTCGCGGCCGGATCGCGCCGCGACGGGGCGAGACGCGCGGGCGTTGCAGTCCGGGGCTCGTGCACGCGCGACCCGCCGCTGACATCGCGCCGCGCTAGACCGCGCGCGCTACTCTGTGGCAGAGCCCCCCTCATGCGCAACGACCCGGCACATCGCCCACTCTCTCGGGCCGCTTCGGAGGAGGCACACATGACCAGACGCGGGGTGATCATGATCGCCGCCTTTGCCGCATGGACGGAGCATTCGGGGGCGCAGCCCCGCTTCGCCCTCCCGGAACGGCGCGGCATCGCCGCCTTCGAGGAGCGCGTGCTGCCGGGGCTGCGCCAGGAGGTGAACGAGGCCGCAGGGTTCGAGGTCCCGATCGAGATCGACTGGCCGAACGTCGTCGTCGAGCCGCTGATCGGGCAGGGCGAGCGCTTCACCGAACCGGAGTTCTTCACGGACATCTACTTCCGTCCCCTGATCGCGGCCCTGAAGACCGTCGCGCGCGATCCCATGGGTCGCGATGCGCTGAAGGGCGGGCTGAAGAGCGTCGTGATCCGCTACAAGCCCTGGGAGGAATGGCCGGTGTTCGCCGACGGGGTGCTCACCCTGCAGTGGCGCGCATGGTCGAACCCGGGCGATGTCGAGGCGCGCACCCGGCAGATCGTGGAGGCGCTCGAGCGAGGGCTGTGATCGTCCGGCGATCCCGGCCGGCGCCGGCCCCGCCGGGGCGGGCGTGCGGCCGGCGGGCCGAACCGACATGGACCCCGCGACGGGCGCGCACGCCGGGCTTGCAGCGGCGCGCCGGGGCGCTTATAGGGAGGGCAGTGATAGGAAAGTAGTCAGAAGCTTCGGCGCCGTCCCGCGAGCCGGCGACGGATCGTTGCCCCTGCGGTTCCGGCGAAGCGCGGCTCGGCCGCCCCGCTTAAAGGCTTAAAGTCTTAAAGTCGTAAAGTGGCGAAGCGGGGCGCGCGCAGCCGAAGCAGCCGCGGTATCGTGCCGTAGTTGTGTGCAGACCCGCCGCACCGCTTGCCTTGATCCCGGCCGAGCCGGGACGATACCTTGCGACCTCGGCGGCTCTGGAGGGGCGGTTGCCCCGCGCGCGGCCCGCCGCGCTGGAACGGACGGTCTCAGATGAAGGTTTCATTCCGCTCGGCTCTCCTCGCTGCCGCGATCGCCTTCGGCGCCGGGGCGGTGCTGAACCACCCGGTCGGCGACTGGCTCGGCGCGCGGCTCGGCCTCGACGCGCAGGCGCAGGACGGCGGGCGGGCCGACACCTACCGCCTGCTCAGCCTGTTCGGCGACGTGTTCGAGCGCATTCGCGCCGAGTATGTCGAGCCGGTGAACGACCGCGAGGTGATCGAGGCCGCGATCAACGGCATGCTGACCAGCCTGGATCCGCATTCCGGCTACATGAACCCGCGCACCTTCCGCGACATGCAGGTGCAGACGCGCGGCGAGTTCGGCGGCCTCGGCATCGAGGTCACGCAGGAGAGCGGCTACATCAAGGTGATCAGCCCGATCGACGACACCCCGGCCTTCCGCGCCGGCGTCAAGGCGGGCGACCTCATCACGCATATCGACGGCCGCTCCGTGCAGGGACTGACGCTGAACGAGGCGGTCGAGCGGATGCGCGGGGCGCCGCGCACCGAGATCAAGCTGACGATCCGCCGCGAGGGCCAGACCCAGCCGGTGCAGATGTCGATCGTGCGCGACATCATCCGCATCCAGTCGGTGCGCGCGCGGCTGGAGGACGATGTCGGCTACATCCGCATCACCAGCTTCAACGAGCAGACCGATCAGGGCCTGCGCCGGGCCGTGCAGCAGCTGCGCGCGCAGGGCGGGGCGCGGCTCAAGGGGCTGGTGATCGACATGCGCAACAACCCGGGCGGGCTGCTCGACCAGGCGGTGTCGGTCTCGGACGACTTCCTCGAGCAGGGCGAGATCGTCTCGACCCGCGCCCGCCGGGCCGAGGATGCGCAGCGCTACAACGCCAAGCCGGGCGACATCGCCGCCGGTCTGCCGATCGTGGTGCTGATCAATGGCGGGTCGGCCTCCGCCAGCGAGATCGTCGCCGGCGCCTTGCAGGACCATCGCCGCGCCGTTGTGATCGGCACGCGGAGCTTCGGCAAGGGTTCGGTGCAGACCGTGATGCCGCTGCCCGGCAACGGCGCGATCCGGCTGACGACCGCGCGCTACTACACGCCGTCGGGCCGGTCGATCCAGGCGACCGGGATCGAGCCCGACGTGGTGGTGGAGCTCTACGAGGGCGAGGCGCGGGCCGAGGCGCGCGACCGCGAGGCCAATCTCTCGCGCGCGCTGCGCAACGACGGCGGCAATGGGGCCGCGCGCGCGGCGCCGGTGACCCCGCCCGCCCTGCCGCCCGGCTTCGTCGAGGGCTCGGCCAGCCCGCCCAAGCCGCCGGGCGACGGTCAGCCGCCGATCCAGTTCGGTGACCTCGCGCGCGACTACCAGTTGCAGCGGGCGATCGAACTTGTGCGCGGACTCGCGGTGATGCGGCGGGCCTCGAACTGAGCGGATCGCGCGAGACGACCGATCGTGACTGAGCATCCCGGCGGGCTCTCGCCCGCGTGGCGGGCGCTGATCGCGTTCTGGCTGGTGTTGCTGATCGGCGGGGCCGCCCTGGTGGCGTGGCTTGAGCTCACGGCCCCCGGCGAGACCACCCCTGCCACCGCGCCGGCTGGTCGCGCGAACGGCACCGACCCTCCCGCCGCTGCGGCGACCACGACCGCGCCCCTCACGCTCCCGGCGCCTGGGGCCGCGGCACCCGTGCCGCCCGCCGCCACCCCGGCCGATCGCCTCGCCGGCACGACCGCGGCGATCGGCCCCGGCGGCATCGCCGAGCCCGACCCCGCCCTGATCGAGGCGCGGCCGGACGGCGCCCTGCCCCGCACCGCCCCCGACGGCCGCCAGGCTTGGCGCGTCTATGCCCGCCCGTTCGACGACGCCGACCGCCGACCGCGCATCGCCGTGCTGGTGGTCGGGCTCGGCGTCAGCGAGGGCGCGACCACGACCGCGATCGAGCGCCTGCCGGGCGAGATCAGCCTGGCCTTCTCGCCCTACGGGCTGCGGCTTGAGCGCCAGTTCGCCGCCGCCCGCGCGGCCGGGCACGAGGTGCTGATCGGCCTGCCCATGGAGCCGGCCAACTTCCCGCTCAACGACCCGGGACCCCAGGCATTGCTGACCGGTCTGCCGCCGCCCGAGAACGCCGCCCGGCTCGCCTGGGCGCTTTCGCGCGCCCAAGGCTATGTCGGCGTCACCAACGCCGCCTCGGCGGTGCTGCGTGGCGAGCGCTTCACCGCGAGCGCGGAGGCGATGCGGCCGGTGCTGGAGACGCTGCGCGAGCGCGGCCTGCTCTACATCGAGGCGCGGCCGGGCGAGCGCGCCCCGAGCGCTGTGCCGGCGCGTGCGGCCGATGTGGTGATCGACGAACGACCGGCGCGCGCCGAGATCGAAGCGCGGCTTGCGGAGCTGGAGCGGATCGCCCGTGAGCGCGGCGTGGCGCTCGGCGTCTCCGGCCCGTCTCCTCTCTCGCTCGACCGTCTCGCGGTCTGGGCGCCGCAGGTCGGCTCGCGCGGCCTCGTGCTCGCGCCGGTCAGCGCCGTGGTGGTCCGGCCCGCCACCGCCGCCCGCCCTTGAGCCGCGACCTCGCCAGCCTTCCCTACCGCCCGAATGTCGGTGCCGTGCTGTTCGGGCCGGACGGCCGCGTGCTGGTCTGCCGCCGCGCCGATCTGCCGAACGCCGAGGGCGCCCCCGGCGGCTGGCAGCTCCCCCAGGGCGGAATGGATGAGGGCGAGGATCCGCGCGTCGCGGTGATGCGTGAACTCGCCGAGGAGATCGGCACCGACCGCGCCAAGATCATCGGCGAACATCCCGACTGGCTGACCTACGACCTGCCGCCCGAACTGCTCGGCGTGGCGCTGGGAGGGCGCTACCGCGGACAGCGGCAGAAATGGTTCGCGCTCCGCTTCCTCGGCACCGATGCCGATATCCGGCTGGACGCCGACCCGCATCCCGAGTTCGACGCCTGGCGCTGGGCCGAGCTTGCCGAGCTGCCGGCGCTCGCGGTCGGCTTCAAGCGCGCGATCTACGCCGAACTGGCCCGCTGCTTCGCCCGCTTCGCCGGTCCGGTGTGATGCCTGCGCAGACCACCGCGCAGGCGATCAACCCATGGTTGCTGGACCTGCGTCTCGATCTGACGCATATTCTTATATTCGGGAACGTTGCCCGGAAACGCTTGGCGGCTGCGTGAGCCGTCCAGGATGACGCCCGTGAAAGATCTGATCGAGCAGGCGGCCTCGCTCGGCGCCGCGAACTTCACGGCCACGTCCGGCCGCGTTCCGGAGCGGTTCAAGCTGCTGCGCGACGCCGCCCCCGCGACCTTTGCCGGCTACGCGCTGATGCGCGCGGCAGTGATGCGCGACAAGAGCGATGGCGGCGCGCTCGACCTCAGGACCAAGGAGTTCCTGTTTACGCTGCTCGACACGCTCGCAGGCAACCGCGACGGTGCGCTCGCGCACGCGGAACACGCGGTTCGGCTCGGGTTGACGGTCGAGGAACTCGCCGAGGGACTGACGCAGGTGATCATGGTCGGCGGGATCACGACCTGGAACATGGTGGGCGCGGATGTACTCAGCCGGGCGCTGGAACTGACTGCCGAGCCGCCGGTCGTGCCGCCGCCGCTCGGATAAGAAAAGAGGTGGGGGGACGACGGTCGTCC
>CALKJX010000129.1 GCA_937995555.1 uncultured Elioraea sp. | reverse complement strand
GCCAGTTCAGCCGATCGCCGGTGCGCTCGTGCCGCCCGGCGCCGATCAGCCCCTCGACATCGGCCTCCATGAGCATCCGCGGCACCGGCTCGGCAACACCGCGCAGGACGTCGCCGTCGCCGCTCTTCGCCAGCAGCCCGGCCCAGGCGCAGTCTCTCCCTCTTTGCTCATCGGGCCCTCGGCCGGTCGGCGGTCGGCCCGTCGCAACTCGACCCCAGCCCCCGGCTCCGATGGTCACACCAAGCCCGGCGCCGCGGCCGAAACCGGAATTCCCACCACCAGCGCGGACGCCACCTCGGACAGGCCGGGGCGCTGCGCTTCGCCTATGGCTCCGCGCCCCAGCCTCCATCCCCGCCGACTATATCGACCGGCCGATCAAGCCGAAACTTCTGCACCAGGGTATCCTACTGGCGAGCAGGCTTGTCGCAGCGGCTGCTATAAGCCCGCCCATGACCCGTGCCACCCGACTCGCCACCGCGAGCCTCGCCATCGCCGTCACGGTGCTGGCGCTGAAGGCGCTCGCCTGGTGGATCACCGGTTCCGTGGCCCTGCTCGCCGACGCGGTCGAGAGCATCGTCAACGTCGCCGCCTCCACGACTGCGCTCGCCGCCGTGCTCTACTCGCAGCGCCCGGCGGACGCGAACCATCCCTACGGCCACGCCAAGGCCGAGTACTTCTCGGCCGTGTTCACCGGCGCGCTGATCGTGGTGGCGGCGATCTCGATCCTGCGTGAGGCCTGGTTCGCGCTGCTGAACCCGCGCGCACCCGATCAGCCCGCGCTCGGGCTCGCGGTCAGCGTGGTTGCGACCGTGATCAACGCCCTCTGGGCCTGGGTGCTGATCCGCCGCGGCCGCGCGCTCGGCTCGCCGGCGCTCCGCGCCGACGGCCGGCACCTGCTCGCCGACGTCGTCACCTCGCTCGGCGTGATCGCCGGCATCTGGCTCGCGGTGCTGACCGGCGAGCTCTGGCTCGACCCCGCGCTCGCCGCCGCCACCGCGGCCAACATCCTCTGGTCGGGCTTCCGGCTGATGCGCGAGAGCGTGGGCGGGCTGATGGACGAGGCGGTCGCCGCGGAATCGCTCGACAAGATCCGTGCGCTGGTCTCGTCACACGCCGAGGGCGCGATCGAGGCGCACGATCTGCGCACGCGGCAGGCGGGCCGCTTCACCTTCATCGAGTTCCACCTCGTCGTGCCCGAGGAGATGCGCGTCGGCGAGGCGCATGCGATCTGCGACCGGATCGAGGCGGCGTTGAAGGCGGAACTGGAGCCCGCCGTCATCACCATCCATGTCGAGCCGCCGCACAAGGCCAAGCATCACGGGGTGGTGGTGGTGTGACGCCGTCGGGCCGGAAGGCGCGCATGCCGGCGGGCGAGCCCCACCTCGCCCACGACCCGAAGCTGGTCGCCGAACGCCGCCGCACCCAGCACCTGCTCGCGCGCTTCGACGGCGCCGGTCCGAACGACGACGTGGCATGCGCCGAGGCGCTCGCCGCGCTCGGCGAGGGCGCGGTGATCCAGCCACCGTACCGCTGCGACTACGGCGCCCAGATCGCGATCGGCGCGCGGAGCTTCCTGAACTTCGGGTGCATGCTGCGGGACTGCGCGCGCATCGTCATCGGCCAGGAGGTGCAGATCGGCCCGGAGGTGCAGTTTGGCACCGCGACCCACCCGATCGACGCCGCGACACGGCGCGCGGCCCGGCAGTCCGCCCCGCCGACCGCGATCGGCGGCGGGGTGATCGTCTGTCCGAGCGTGTCGATCGGCGAGAGCAGCGTGGTCGGCGCGGGCAGCGTGGTGACGCGCAGCCTGCCGGCGAACGTGGTGGCGGCCGGGCACCCGTGCCGGGTGCTCCGCCCATGCTGATCCGCACCGCGCTCGTGCTGCTGCTGACCGCCGGCCACGCGGCGGCCAAGCCCGCGCGCGTGGTCTCGCTCAACCTGTGCGCCGACCAGTTCGTCGTCGCCCTCGCCGAGCGGGACCGGATCGCGGCATTGTCGCCACTCGCCGTTGATCCCGCCCTTTCCGCCGTGGCCGCCGTCGCCGAAGGCATCCCGCGCGTGCGCACTGTCGCCGAGGAGGTGCTGCCGCTCAACCCCGACCTCGCGATCGTCGGACCGTGGGGCGCGGCGCGCGTCGCGGCGATGCTGGAGGCGCGTGGCGTCGCCGTGCTGCGGCTCGGGCTGGCGGAGGATTTCGATGCGATCCTGCGCCATCTGCGCAGCGTCGCCGCCGCGCTCGGCGAGACAGCGCGCGGCGAGGCGCTGGCGACCGCGATCGGGCGCGCGCTCGCCGCGATCCCTCCTCGCGCGGACGCGCCGCGCGCGCTGGTGTGGCAGGCGCGCGGCTTCGTGCCCGGGCGCGGCACCTTGCCCGATGCGGTGCTGCGCGCGGCGGGGCTGACCAACGCCGCGCCCTTCGCGGGCTACGGCTTCGTCCCGCTGGAGCGCCTGCTCGCCGACCCGCCCGACCTGCTGGTGACCGCGCCCGCGGCCGGCCCGCCCTCGCTCTCCGAGGCGCTGCTGGAGCACCCGGCGCTGGCCCGTGCCGCCATCCCGCGCGCGCGGATCGACCCGGCCTGGCTCGCCTGCGGCGGGCCGGAGACCGTGCGCGCCGCCGCCGCCCTCGCGCCATGACCGCGGCGCTGGCGCTG
>CALKJX010000128.1 GCA_937995555.1 uncultured Elioraea sp. | reverse complement strand
AACTTCCTCGGCTCGCGCGACGGGCTCGTGCACATCAGCGAGCTCGCGCAGGGCCGGGTCGCCAAGACCACCGACGTGGTGAACGTGGGCGACGCGGTGAAGGTGAAGGTGATCGGCTTCGACGAGCGCGGCAAGGTGAAGCTGTCGATGCGCGTGGTCGATCAGCAGACCGGCGAGGACATCACTGACAAGGTGGGGCCGAAGGGCGGGCGCCGGCGCGAGGAGAAGGCGGAGGGCGATGCACCTGCGCCGGCGGCCGAGTAGCGCGCGGCCTACAGGGGTGAGGCGGGGACTTGCGTCCCCGCCCGTTCCGCTCACCAATAGTGTGACGCCGGGATGAACGACGTCGGACGGGAGGTGCCGTGAGGGCGCTGAATGCCATCCGCGTGAGCGGAGCCGAGGTCCTGCCGCTCATCGAGGGCGGCAAGGGCATTTCGATCTCGAACGGGGTGTCCTCGGGCGCCTGGGCGGCCTCGGGCGGGGTCGGCACGTTCTCGGCGGTGAACGCCGACAGCTACACGCCCGACGGCCGGCTGGTGCGCCAGATCTACGAGGGCAAGACGCGGCGCGAGCGCCACGAGGAGCTGGTCGCCTTCGGCATCCAGGGCGGCATCCAGCAGGCGCGCACGGCCTATGAGATGTCGGGCGGCCAGGGGCGGATCCACGCCAACATCCTCTGGGAGATGGGCGGCGCCGAGCGCGTCATCACCGGCATCCTGGAGGGGGCCAAGGGCCTGGTGCACGGCATCACCTGCGGCGCCGGCATGCCTTATCGCCTGTCCGACATCGCCGCGCGGTTCAGCGTCTACTACTACCCGATCGTCTCCTCGGCGCGCGCGTTCACCGCGCTCTGGAAGCGCGCCTATCACAAGACGCGCGAGTGGCTCGGCGGCGTAGTGTACGAGGACCCGTGGCTCGCCGGCGGGCACAACGGCCTCTCGAACAGTGAGAATCCCGAGAAGCCCGAACCGCCCTATCCGCGCGTCGCCGCGCTGCGCAAGACCATGAACGAGTTCGGCCTGCATGACACGCCGGTGGTGATGGCGGGCGGCGTGTGGTGCCTGCGGGAGTGGGAGGACTGGCTCGACAATCCCGAGATCGGGCCGGTCGCGTTCCAGTTCGGCACGCGCCCGCTGCTGACCAAGGAGAGCCCGATCTCGGATGCCTGGAAGCGCCGGCTGCTGACGCTGAAGGAGGGCGATGTCTTCCTGAACAGGTTCTCACCCACCGGGTTCTACTCCTCGGCGGTGAACAACGGCTTCATCAATGAGCTGCGCGAGCGCAACGAGCGTCAGGTCGCCTACACCGCCGAAGCGATGGGAGAGCACACCGAGGGCTTCCCGACAGGCCCGCGCGGGCGGCTCGTGTACCTCACGCCGAAGGACGCGGCGCGCGCGCGTGCGTGGACCGCAGCCGGCTTCACCGAGGCGATGCGCACGCCGGACGGCACGCTGATCTTCGTCACCCCCGAGAAGGCGGCCGAGATCCGGCGCGACCAGATCGACTGCATGGGCTGCCTGTCGGCCTGCCGGTTCTCCAACTGGGCGCAGCACGGGCCCGACTATTCCACCGGCAAGAAGGCCGATCCGCGCAGCTTCTGCATCCAGAAGACGCTGCAGGACATCGCGCATGGCGACGACGTGGACCGGAACCTGATGTTCTCGGGCCACAACGCCTACCGGTTCGCGACCGATCCGTTCTACTCGAACGGCTTCATCCCGACGGTGAAGCAGCTCGTCGAGCGCATCGCGACGGGGGATTGAGCTCGGGCCACCGCGCCTCTGCCCGATGGCTGGGCGTGTCGTGCTCCTGACGCCACAGTCCCGTCGGCCGTGTTGACCGCAAGCGCGGTGGGGTTCGTCTGCCTGGCATGTTCCCGCCGGCGGAGCGTGGTGCGACACTCCCGACGCGAACGCGAGGAAGTCACGCCACGGGCCTGATGATCCACACCACGACGATCGTCACGGGCGACGATGCGGACACGGTGCAGCACGGTGCGTCGATCGCGATCCGTGATGACCGGATCGCCGCGATCGGTCCTGACGAGGATGTGGCGCGCGCGTTCCCCGATGCCGAGCGGATCGACGGGCGCAACCGCGCAAGGTTCCCGGCTTCGCCAACATCCACACGCATCCGGGCATGACGCTCGCGCGCGGCCTCCACGAGGACCCTTCGCCGCCGCACAGACCGCCGTTCTCGGGCGGGCTCTCGCCCCTGCCGCGGCCGAAGCTTTCGGCCGAGGAGTGCGCGGTGATGTGCGAGCTCGGCGCGCTCGAGGCGATCCGCAGCGGCACCACCGCAGTGCTGGAGGATGGGGCGAACATCGCCGGCTACGCGCCGCAGATGGTCGAGACGGGGCTGGGCATGCTGCTCGCCGGGCGCACCTAGGACCGCGCCAACACCTCGATCGGCGACCCCGCCCCGTACGTGCAGGACGACGAGCTCGGCGAGGCAGGGTTGCAGCGCATCGCCGATCTGCAAGCGAAGTGGCGCGGCACGGGCCAGGGGCGGATCCGCGTCGGGCTCGCGCCCTGGGCGCCCGACATGTGTTCGCCCGGCCTGCGGAAGCGCGTGCGCGCGATGCAGGAGGAGTTCGATACGATCGCGACCATCCACCTCAACCAGATCTGGGGTGAGGTCGCGGCGGTGCGGGCGCAACGCGGCACGCTGCCGACCGGGTATCTCGCGAGGCGCGACGGCTCGGGAAGCCGCGTACCTCGGTGTCCTTCAACTCCGCGGTCGCGGCGCGACGCGGCCGGAGCCCGCGCGTCGCGGTGTTGGAGCGGGCGGGCTGCACCGTCGGCATGGGCTCCGACAACATGACCGAGGACATGGTGGAGGTGATCCGCACCGGCCTGTTCATGGCGCGCATCCGCCGCGACGACGGCCGCAACCCAACGCCCGAGCACACCCCGCGCAGGGCGAGGCGCAACGGTTACGCGGCGAAGGGATCAAGGATGCCAGCTTCCTCGCCCCCGGCAACAAGGCCGACCTGATCGTCGTGCGCACCGATCGGCCGTATCTCGTGCCGACGATCCGCGCGATCTCGACCTTCGTGCGCCAGGGGCGGCTGGGCGATGTCGAGAGCGTGATGGTGGGCGGCGTCCGGCTGATGCGCGACGGCACCGTGCGCACGATGGACGAGGCGATGACCGTGAAGGAGGCGGATCGGATCGCCCGCCGCGCCTCGGCCGATCTGTTCGCGGCGAAGCCGAACTCCGTCTTCTCCCCGGTTGGCCGGCCGCGTTCTCAGCACAGCAAGCCCAGCCGCTACGCCTTCAGCGAGAGTGTTACCAAAGGCGTCAGCGTCGCGCCGGCAGGAAGTGTGACGCGGAGCCGCAGCCACGCGCCGAAATGCGCCACACGCAGCACGGCGATGCCCTCCGCCGCGTCCGGCACCGGCGCGGCCGTCCCCTCATCGATCCAGCGCATGCCATCGGGCGAGATCTGCACATGCGCGCGCCCCTCGCCGGTCGGCCCTTCGGCCGCCAGCGCGCGCAGGAAGAAGATAGCCTCCGACGCCCAGCCGGCCTCGAACGGTTCGGTTGCCGCCTCGCCCTGCCAGCGCTCGTTGCGGGCGACGACCGCGGTGTGGCTCTCGCGCAGCATGGCTCAGAACTCCCCCGAGAGGCACACGCTGTCGATGTAGAGGAACACGCGCTTGTCCGTTTCCGCCTCGGCGAAGAAGACGAGGTTCAGCATGCACCAGAGATTCCGCATCGCCGGCATGACGATGCTCGGTATGCCGGCGAGGTCGTAGCGCCGGTCGTTGCACTGCATCTCGATCATGCGCATGGTGGCGAGATCGAAATCGAAACGCATGTAATGCCAGTTGATTTTCGTCGGAATCTCGTTGTAGCAGAGCTTCTGCTCGCCGCCCGGGATGTCCTTCCAGCCGAACGGCGCGAGATGGTCGTGCGTCGCGGTCTTGCCCTCGGTGCCGATCTCGCGCACCGCTGTCGTCTCGTCCTTGTACTGCCAGCGCTGTACGTGCTTGCCGTCCTCGGCGTTGAGGAAGCGGATATGCGGCATCACGCGCAGGCCGTTCTGCTCGTAGCCGGTCTGGAGATCATAGAGGAACCCGACCGAGCGCACGTCCGTCTCGGAAAGGCGCAGCTCCGTCGCCTCGGGCTTGAAGGTGAAGTAAAACTCGAGCCGGATCGGTCCGGCCTCGCGGAAGGTCAGCCGCTTGATCGCGGTCGAGCGGATGCCGCGCTTCGGCCGGGTCGCGATCTTCAGCGCGTAGGTGCCGTCCACGCCGCCATGCGTTCCGGCATCCCAGTGGCTGACGGTGGCGAGCTGCGGATGGGTGTGGGCGGCATAGGAGGCGGTCATCGAGTCGAGCGTATGCTCGTAGTTGCCGACCAGCTGGGTCCAGCCGCAATAACCGCGGTCGAAGTCGTCGAAGCAGACGATGCGCCGCATCGGATCGAAGCGGCTGAGGCGCGGATCGGCGAGCCGCAGATCCTGGAGGGTGACGGTCACGGGGTCCCTTGCCTCCCTATCCCTTGACGCCGCCGGCGGTGAGGCCGGCGACCAGGTGGCGTTGCAGCAGGACGACGAACAGCAGCACCGGCACGAGCTGGATCGTCGCCGCGGCGAAGACGGGTCCCCAGTCCACGCCGGTCACCGAGCCCAGCATCTCGCTGATGATCAGCGGCGCGGTGCGCGCCCGCGTGGTGGTGAACACGAAGGCGAACAGGAACTCGTTCCAGGCGAAGATGAAGATGAACACGGCTGCCGCGATCATGCCAGGGATCACCAGCGGCACGATCACGTGCCGCAGCATCTGGAACAACGAGGCCCCGTCCACCTCGGCCGCCTCCTCGAACTCGCGCGGCACCTGATCGACGAACGCCTTCATGATCCAGGTGCCGAGCGAGACGAAGAACGCCGCGTAGAGCAGCACCAGCACCAGATGCGTATCGGACAGGCCCGCCGCATTGACGGCGGGGAACAGCGGCAGGGTGATGACGATCGGCGGGAACATGCGCACCAGCACCATGAAGAAGGCGCTGGAGGTCAACAGCCTGCCGCGCCGGCGCGCATAGACCCAGCCCGCGAGCGCGCTCGCCACCACCGTCAGTGCGGTCGCGCCGAGCGTGATGATGAGGCTGTTGATCAGTGAGCCGAAGAAGTCGGGCCAGAGCCGCGCGAGCTCGACATAGTTCTGGGTGGTCGGCGCGACCATGAACTGCGGCGGAACCGCGAAAATGGTCGCCGGCGGACGGAACGAGGCGTGGACCACGAACAGGATCGGGAACAGCGACCACACCGCGACAGCGATGAAGGCGAGTCCGCGCAGCGTGCGCCGCAGCAGCGGCCGCCAGCGCCTACGCCGCATCGGCGAACATCCTCCGCCGCACGGCGCGCAAATACGGCACCGAGATCGCGAGCGACAGCAGCAGCATGGCCCAGCCCGTCGCCGCGGCAAGCCCGAGCTCGTGATAGCGGAACGCCGCCTTGTAGAGATAGACGGCCATCACCTCGGTCATGCGCGCGGGCCCGCCCTGGGTCAGCAGCCAGGGCTCGGAGAACAGGCGGAAGGCGAAGACGTAGCGGAACAGCAGGGCGACCAGGATCGCCGGCATGATCGAGGGCAAGGTGACGTGCAGGAAGGCGCGCCACGCACCCGCTCCGTCAACCTTCGCGGCCTCGTGCAGCTCTTTCGGCACACCGAGCAGCGCGGCGTAGAGCAGCAGGAACGTGAAGGGCAGGTGGTGCCATACCGCGAGCAGCACGATCAGCGTCAGCCCATGGACGGGGTTGACCGCCCATTCGAGCCCCGGGATCCCGAGGGCGGCGAGCAGCAGCTGCATCACGCCCACCTGCGGCTCGAACATGGTCTTCCACATGATCACGACGACCACTTCGCTGATCGCATAGGGCGCCAGCACGATCGCGAGCATGAGGCGCGGGAACGGCAGGCCGCCGGCGAACAGGAGCGCGATGCCGAGACCGAGCAGCAGCTCGGCATAGACGATCACGTTGACGATCACGACGGTATTGAGGAAGGCGCGCCAGAAATAGGGGTCAGCGGCGAGCCTGGTGTAGTTGGCGAAGCCGACATAGCGCGCTTCGGTGCCGAACGAGGCCTCGTGCAGGCTGAGCCAGCCGACCCAGAGCGAGGGCACGAAGATCGTCACCACCAGCAGCAGCTGCGCTGGCGAAACCAGCAGATAGTGGATGGGCCGTGCGCGCATCGCTGCGTCGTCAGGTCACGGTCAGGCGCGCCAACGCGGCGCGGTCGATCTCGATGCCGAGCCCCGGCCCTTCCGGCACCGGCACGGCGCCGTCCTTCAGCAGCGACGGATCGCCCGGACGCGTGGTCGCGAGCGCCTCGCGCAGCGGGTTCGGGAAGATCATGCACTCGAAGGTCGCGAAGTTCGGCATCGCCGCGGCGAGATGCAGCGAGGCGGCCGCACAGATCGCGCCCGAGAAGCCCATGTGCGGCGCATAGGCGACGTGGAAGCAGTGCGCCAGCGTGGCGATGCGCCGCGTCTCGGTGATGCCGCCCGAACGCGCGACGTCGGGCTGGATCACGCCGACCGCGCGGCTCGCGATCAGGTCGCGCGCGCCCCAGGCGGTGAACTCGCTTTCGCCGGCGGCGAGCCGGATCGGCACGGCTGCACGCAGGCGCCGATAGCCGTCGAGGTCCTCCGGCACGATCGGCTCCTCGAGCCAGTGCACGTCGAGGTCGAGCAGCGCGCGCGCGAGCCGCACGGCGTCGTCATAGTCGAACACCCAGTTCGCGTCGGCGCAGAGCTTCGCGCGCCCGTTCACCAGCCGCGTCAGGACCCGCATGCGCTCGATCGCCGCCTCGACGGGCGCGCCGATCTTCACCTTGATCAACGGGAATCCACGCCTGACCGCCTCCTCGGCCTGCGCTTCGGCGATCGCGAGGGGCCCCCAGGAGATCGAGGAGGCATAGGCGGTGACGCGCTTGCGCCCGCAGGTGCCGAGCAGGCGATGCACGGGCTGGCCGAGCGCCTTGCCCATGATGTCCCAGAGCGCGATGTCGATCGCGGCGACCGTCTCGATCAGGAACCCGCCCGAGCGCCCCGTGGTTGCGCGCGCGAGCTTCGGCCAGAGCGCCTCGACCGCGAACGGGTCGGCGCCAAGCAGCAGCGGCTTCAGCGTCTGCTCCACCAGCGTCGCGGCAGCGGCCGGGGTGGCGCGCAACAGCCCTTCACCCCAGCCGGTGATGCCGGTATCGGTGACGACCTCCACCACCAGGATCGAGATCGTCGGGTAGTTGCCGGCGGAGGTCTTCTGGATGTCGGGCGCGATCGGCGCGGCGAGCGGGTGGGCCTTCACCTCGACGATGCGCACCGTTCCCTCCGCAAATTGACGCCTGTTCTGCTGTTATGATAAGCAGATAGCAGGAAGCTGAGCAAGGGTCGATGGCCGACGCGCTCGATCTCGTGGCTGCACCGCGCCAGCGCCTGTCCGATCACGTGGTCGGGCAGTTGCTGGAGGGAATCGCGACCGGCCGTCTCGCGCCGGGCGAGGAACTGCCGCCCGAGGCGGCGCTCGCGCAGCGGTTCGGCGTCAGCAAGACGGTGGTGCGCGAGGCACTCGGCCAGCTCGCCGCGATGGGCGCGGTGCTGATCCAGCAGGGGCGGCCGACCACGGTGCTGCCGCCCTCGGCGGCACCGCTCGCGACCTTCTTCGATCGCGCCATCCGCTCGCGCCCCGAGGGGCTGCGCGAGGCGATCGAGCTTCGCCGCGCGATCGAGACCGAGATCGGCGCGCTGGCGGCGGTGCGCGCGAGCGAGGCGGACATCACCGCCCTCGCGGCGCTGGTCGCGACCATGCGGTCGGTGCGCGACACCGTCGACCCGTGGGTGGAGGCCGATCTCGCCTTCCATCTCGCGCTCGCGCGCGCCGCCGGCAACGCGCTGATGCTGTTCCTGATGGAGGCGCTGGCGCCGGCGGCGAAGCACGTCATGCGGCTGATGCAGTATCGGCGCGAACTGCGCGACGCGCGCCGCACGCTTGCGCGGCATGAGCGCATCCTCACGGCGATCCGCAAGCGCGACCCGGACGCGGCCCGGCTTGCCCTGCACGCGCATTTCGATGCCTCGCGCGACCTGATCGAGGCGATCGCGCCGGCACGGCGGCCCGGATGACGCCGCGCCGGATCGCACTCGGATGCTGGCCGACGCCGTTCGAGCCAGCACCCCGGCTCTCCGCCGCGCTCGGCCGCGAGATCTGGTTCAAGCGCGAAGACCTCGCCGGTGCGGCGCTCGGCGGCAACAAGATCCGCCAGCTCGAATGGCTGCTCGGCGAGGCGTTGGCCGAGGGCGCGGATGCCGTGCTGACGACCGCGGGCGCGCAGTCGAATTTCTGCCGCGCGCTTGCCGGCAGCGCGGCGAAGCTCGGGTTGGCCTGCACCCTCGTGCTGCGTGGTCCGCCACCGCCACGCCAGGGCAATCTGCTGCTCGATGCGCTGTTCGGCGCCGAGATTCGTTTCGTCGAATGCGCCGATCCGTGGGACCCGTCGCTCGCGGCCGCGCTCGAGGAGGCCGCCAGTTCGCTTCGCGCGCGCGGGCACCGTCCTTACTTGATCCATCTGCCCGGCGTCAGCGCGCCGCTTGCCGCGCAGGCCTGGGCCGTCGCGGCCGAGGAGCTCGACGCCGACTGGCGCGCAGCCGGGATCGATCCGGCCACACTCGTGGTCGCGGCCGGCTCCGGGCTGACCGCGGCGGGGCTCGCACTCGGCCTCGCGCGGCTCGCCCGGCGCTGCCAGGTGCGCGCGGTCAGCGTGCAGCAGCCGGCGGATCGGCTTGGACCATGGATGGTCAGTGTCGCGCGCCGGGCTGCCGAACGCGCGGGCTGGGCGGTGCCGCCGATGCTGCCGCTGGTGATTGACGATTCCTGGATCGGCCCCGGCTACGCGATCCCGAGCGAGGAGTCGCTCGCGGCCGTGGTGCGCGTGGCGCGCAGCGAGGGTGTCGCGCTCGATCCCGCCTATACCGGCAAGGCCATGGCGGGCCTGATCGGCGCGCTGCATGAGGGCGTGTTGCCGGAGGGACCGGTGGTGTTCCTGCACTCGGGCGGGCTGCCAGGGCTGTTCGCCGCCGCCGATACCGTGGCCGCCGCCGCAACGCCCGAGGTCGCCCAGGCATGAGCGCGGCGAGCCGCATCCGCAGCGACCTCGATCTCGACGATCGCACGCCCGGCACGCGCATCGGATGGCTGCGCATCCCGCAGTCGCGCCACGAGAGCGGCTACGGCGTGATCCCGGTGCCGATTGCGATACTGGACGGGGGCGAGGGACCTTCCGTCCTGCTCACCGCCGGCAATCACGGCGACGAGTACGAAGGCCAGGCGGTGCTGCGCGACCTGATCCGCGAGCTCGATCCCGCGCGTCTGCGCGGACGGCTGATCGTGCTGCCGGCGCTGAACCTGCCGGCGGTGCTGGCCGGACGGCGGGAGTCCCCGCTCGATGGCGGCAATCTCAACCGTCTGTTTCCGGGCGACCCGAACGGCGGGCCGACCGCAATGCTCGCGCATTTCGTCGACAGCGAACTGCTGCCGCGTGTCACCTGGGCGTTCGACTTCCATTCCGGCGGCAGCTCGATGGAGTACCTGCCCTGCGCGATGGTGCGCGCAACCACCGATCCTGCCCTGGCCGCGAAACTTGAGGCAGCGATGCGGGCGATGCGGCTTCCGCTCGCGCTCGTTGTGCAGGCGACGCAGGATTCGCGCACGCTGCCGGCGGCGGGCCTCGCGCGCGGCGTGGTGCATGTCGCCTGCGAGATCGGCGGCGGCGGGTCGCTCACGCCCGCGTCGGTCGGCGCGGCCAAGGGCGCGCTGTACGGCTTCCTCGGCCATGCGGGCGTGCTGGCGCCCAACGGGCCACCCGCAGCGACGCCGCGGCTGATGCACGTGGCCGGTAGCGATCATTTCCTGTTCGCGACCACGCGCGGGTTGTTCGTGCCCGAGATCGGTCTCGGCGGGACCGTGACGGCGGGCCAGCGCGCTGGTCGGATCCTGTCGCTCGACGAGGCCGAGCGGCCACCGGTCGCGCTACACTTTGCCCGCGCGGGGCTCGTTGTCTGCCGGCGCGTGCCCGCCCAGGTGACACCCGGCGATTGCGTCGCCCATATCGCGACCGATCCGGCCACATGACAACGCAGCCATGAGGGGAGAGACCGCCATGACCATCAGCCGTCGCAGTCTGCTCGGCTCCATCGCCGTTGCCGCGGGTCTTGCCGCGAGCGGTGCACGGGCCCAGGCGCAGAGGCTCAACATCTATGCGCACCGTGTGCATCGCACGGTCGCCACCGGCACGCAGGGTGGCGACATCACCGAGGCCTGGTCGCAGCGCACCGGCATCGGCGTCGAGTGGGTGACCTTCGACACCGGCCCGTTGCAGGAGCGGCTGTTCCGCGAGGCGAGCCTGCGCGAGACGAGCGTCGATATCGGCTTCCTGCTCAACACCCAGACCGTGCCGCGCATCACGACGCTGTTCGAGCCGTTGGATGAGTACATGGCGCGCGACCCGGTCGAAGACGTGGCCGACATCTTTCCCGGTATGCTCCGGGGCATGACGATCGGCGGCAAGCTCTACGGCCTGCCGTTCCGCCATGCCTCCTCCGGGCTGCACTACAACGAGGAGATCCTCGCCGAGCGGGGCATCAGCGGCCCGCCGCGCACGATCGAGGAGCTGGTGGAGGTGGCCAAGCGCTGCACCTACACGCGCGCCAACGGCACGCCGGTGGTCGGCTTCCTTCTGCCGGGCGTGACCTATCCGAACGTGATCGACATCGCGCGCGCATGGGACGGCGAGTTCATCACGTCCGACATGAGATGCGTGGCGAACGAGAAGCCGATGGTGAACGCGATCACGCTGCTGCGCGAGCTGTTCGTCACCGGTGCCTTCCCGCGCAACTTCGCCGGCATCAGCACCGAGGAGGTGAATGTCTGGATGCAGAACGGCCGTGCGGCGCTGATCATCAACTCGATGGGGCGCAACCAGATCTACAACGATCCGCAGCGGTCGCAGTTTCCCGGCAGGATCAAGACCACGACCATTCCGGTGAGTCGCGAGCTTTCCGGCAGGTTCGAGGTGGCGCCGGCGAAGGTGGAGTTCTGGGGCATGGCGATTCCGCGCGCCTCGCGCAACAAGGAGCGGGCGTGGAGCCTGATGAAGGAGATGGTGAGCCGCAAGAACACGCTGAAGGCGGCGCTGAACGGCAACGGCCCGGTCCGCAACAGCACCTATGACGATCCCCGCATCCGCGCCCGGGTCCCCTATGCGGATGCCGAGCGCGCGGTGCTGAAGGTGGCGCGCGTGCCGATGCCGGCCTTCGACCAGGCCGCACGCGCGGCCGATTTCTTCAAGGAGGAGGCCGAAGCGGCGGTGCTCGGCATGAAGACACCGCAGCAGGCGATGGACGATCTGGTGCGCCGGGTGCAGCCATTGCTGGCCTAGCGGGAGGGCGGTAGTGCAGGGGGTCCGGGGGACCAGCGTGGTCCCCCGGTTCTTCCCTGGAGTGCCTCGTGAAGATCCTCTCCATCCAGTCCTGGGTGTCGCATGGCCATGCCGGCAATGCCGCGGCGGTGTTCCCCTTGCAGCGCCTCGGCGCCGAGGTGATCGCCGTCCATACGGTGCTGTTCTCGAACCACACCGGCTATGGCGCCTGGCGCGGGCGGGTGGTCGACCCGGCGCTGGTGCGCGATGTCGTCGCCGGGGTGGAGGAGCGTGGCGCGCTCGCCGACACGGATGCGCTGCTGACCGGCTACATGGGCGATGCGGCGATCGGCGAGGCGGTGCTCGACGCCCATGCGCGCCTGATCCGCGCCAACCCGCGTGCGCTCTGGTGCTGCGACCCGGTGATCGGCGATGTCGGACGTGGCGTGTTCGTCCGTCCAGGCATTCCGGAGTTCTTCCGCGATCGCTGCGTGCCGGCGGCCGACATCCTGACGCCGAACCATTTCGAGCTCGACTGGCTGACGGAACGCCGGACCCGCACCCTCTGCGAGCTGTGCGACGCGGCGCGCGCTTTGATGGCGCGCGGGCCGAAGCGCATCCTGGTCACCTCGCTGCACGTCGAGGATACGCCCGCGGATGCGATCGACGTGCTGGCGCTCGATGCAGAGGCAGCGTACCGGGTGCGCGTGCCTCTGCTGCCGATCCTCGGTCGCGGCACCGGCGACGTGATCGCCGCGCTGTTCCTGATCCACACGCTCGCGGGACTGCCGCTCGCCGAGTGTCTCGCCCGGGCGGCCTCGTCGCTCCATGGCGTGCTCGCGGCGACGGTCGAGGCGGGACGCGAGGAGATGGCGCTGATCGCCGCGCAGGAGGAACTCGTTGCACCCTCGCGGCTGTTCACCCCGGAGCGCTTGCCATGACCAACCCCTACGATCCCCGCACGTCCGGCTATCCGCGCGACATGGTGGGCTACGGCCGCACGCCGCCGGATCCGCAATGGCCGGGCGGTGCGGCGATCGCGGTGCAGATCGTGCTGAACTACGAGGAGGGCGGCGAGAACAACATCCTGCATGGTGACGCGGCGTCGGAGGCGTACCTCACCGAGGTGGTCGGCACGCAGCCGCTGGTCGGTCAGCGCGCGTTCGCCGTCGAGAGCCAGTACGAGTATGGCAGCCGTGCCGGGTTCTGGCGCATCCACCGGCTGTTCACTTCGCGCGGGATTCCCCTCACGGTCTACGCGGTGACGATGGCGCTTGCGCGCAACCCGGAGGCGGCGGCGGCGATGGTGGAGGCCGAGTGGGAGATCGCCTCGCACGCATGCCGCTGGATCGAGTACCGCGACATGCCCGAGGATGCCGAACGTGCGGACATCGCCGAGAGCATCCGCTTGCAGACGGCGGTGACGGGATCACGGCCGCTCGGCTGGTACACGGGGCGGTTCTCGGCGAACACCAAGCGGCTTCTGTCGGAGGTGGGCGGCTTCCTCTATTTCGCCGACTCCTACGCCGACGACCTGCCCTACTGGGAGCGCGTCAACGGCAGACCCGAACTGATCGTGCCGTACACGCTCGACAACAACGACATGCGCTTCGCGGTGGCGCAGGGCTTCAACACCGGCGAGGACTTCGCCCGCTACCTGATCGACGCCTTCGACGTGCTCTACCGCGAGGGGCTGGAGGGGCGGCCGAAGATGATGAGCGTGGGACTGCACAACCGCCTGGTCGGGCGGCCGGGACGGTTCGCGGGGCTGGTCCGCTTCCTCGACCACGTCCAGCGGCACGACCGCGTGTGGCTCTGTCGCCGGGTGGAGATCGCGCGGCACTGGCGCGCGACCCACCCGGCGGGGTGACGCTCAGCTCTTCGACACAACCCCGGAAGAACGGCACGGGCGTCTTCGCGATCCCGTGCACGTTGCGCCGGAATGCGGTCGGCTGCTGGAACCGGCCGAGCGGCACGAACGGCACCGTCTCGAACGCACGTGCCTGGATCTGCGCGATCCGCGCCGCCTGATGGTCGGCGTCAGCCGTGTCCATGAAGGTGTCGCGCAGTTCTTCCAGTACCGGATCGGTCGGCCAGCCCGCCCAGGCCTGCGCGCGAGGCGTGCGCGGCGGCAGGTGGATCACCGGGGTGGCGAGGTCCGGCCCGGCCCAGGAGGTGTGGAAGATGTTCCACCCGCCACGATCGGACGGATTGCGGTTCGATCGGCGCGCCAGCACGGTGCCCCAGGCGGTCGCGACGAAATCGACGGTCATGCCCGGTCGGCGCAGCAGATCGGCCGTCACGTGGCTCATCGTGTGCGTCGCCGGGATGTCGGTCGGGCTGATGATCACGACCGGCTCGCCGGCGTGGCCGGCCTCGGTCAGCGCTCGGCGCGCGGCCGCGAGATCGGCCGGCATCTTCGCCTCGCCCTGGTCCTTGCCGATCGGCGTGCCGCAGACGAGGAAGCTGCGCAGAGTGTCGCGTATTGCGGGTTGCCGGTGATCGCGGCGAGGTAGTCGGTCTGGTTCATCGCCATCATCACCGCGCGCCGTACGGCCGGCTTGTCGAACGGCGGATGCAGGTGGTTGAAGCGGATCATCGCCAGCGAGCCGATCGGGTCGCTGATCTGGATCCGGATGTCGCGGCTGCGCGCGAGCGTGGGCAGCAGGTCGAAGGCCGGCTGCTCGTACCAGTCCACCTCGCCGGTCGGCAGCGCGGCCGGGGCGATGGCCGGGTCGGGGATGATGTGCCACGCCTCGCGCTCGACCAGCACGCGCTTGCCCCCCGCTGCCCCGTCGGGCGCCTCGCCGCGCGGCACGTAGCCGTCGAACTTCGCGAACACGCGCGGCTGCCGGGCACCCATTCCTCGCGGACGAACCGGAACGGGCCCGAGCCGACCGTCTCGGTGCTCGGCACCAAGGGATCGGACACACCCACCCGCTCGGGCACGACGAACAGCGCCTGGGTCGAGAGCTTTTCCAGCGCATCCAGCATCAGCAGGAAGGGGTGCTGGAGCCGGATCTCGAAGTCGCGGTCGGAGGTCGTGCGGAAGTCATCGACGATGCGCATGATGGTCTGGCCCATCGTGTCGCGCGCCCCCCAGCGCTGGATCGAGGCGGCGCAGTCCACTCCGCGCACGGGGGCGTTGTCGTGGAACCTCAGCCCCTCGCGCAGGCGGAACGACCAGACCTTGCCGTCGGCCGAGACGCTCTGCCCCGTGACCATCCGCGGCTTCGGCTGGAACTCGGTGTCCACGCCGTTGAGCGTGTCCTGGACCATGAAGCCGTAATTGCGGACGATGTAGCACGAGGTCGCCACCGGATCGACCGCAGCGAGGTTCGAGTGCGGAATGAACCGCGGCGCGCTTCCAGCTGCGCGCCGGGCGATCGCAGGGCGGGCGAGCGCCGCGGCTGTCGTGGCGGCAAGCAGGGATCGCCGCTTCAGCATCAGACGGCCTCCCCTGGCGCGATCGGTGTTTCCCTGATCCGGACCGGTGCGGACGGCACATGCGGCTGGCCGTCGCCCGGTGGGCCGGGACGCTGGG
>CALKJX010000127.1 GCA_937995555.1 uncultured Elioraea sp. | reverse complement strand
CGAGGTGCCGCGCCGGCTCTCCCGCGCCGCGGTCGAGACGCTCGCCATCATCGCCTATCACCAGCCGGTCACCCGCGCCGAGATCGAGGACATCCGCGGCGTCGCCCTCGGCCAGGGCACGCTGGATGCGCTCGCCGAAGCGGGCTTCGTCGAGCCGAAGGGACGGCGCGAGACGCCGGGCCGGCCGGCCACCTGGGGCACGACGAAGCAGTTCCTCGCGCATTTCGGCCTCGCCTCGCTCAAGGACCTGCCGAAGCTCGAGGAGTTGAAGGCGGCGGGGCTGCTCGAGCTCCGCCCCGGCGCGCTGCCGCCCCCGGGCGGCGAGGAGGGCGTGCTGCCGCCGCCCCCCGCCGAGCCTGAGGAGGAGGCGCCGCCGCCGCTCGACCCGGAGGGGGAGGGGGCGAGGGAGGTCTAGCGATGGCGCTCCGGCTCGAAGGCATCCGCCATGCGTTCGGCACCCATGCGGTGCTGCGCGGCATCGACCTCGCGGTCGCGCCGGGCGAGATCGTCTGCCTGCTCGGCCCCTCGGGCGACGGCAAGACCACGCTCTTGCGCATCGCTGCGGGGCTGACGCCGCTCCAGCACGGGCGGGTCTGGATCGGCGGCGCGCTGGTGGCCGAGCCCGGCCGCGAGGTGCCGCCCGAGGATCGCGGCGTGGGGCTGCTGTTCCAGGACTTCGCGCTGTTTCCGCACCTGACCGTCGCGCAGAACATCGGCTTCGGCCTGCGCGGCGCGGGCAGGGCCGAGCGCGTGCGCGAGATGCTCGCCCGCGTCGGCATGGAGCGCTTCGCGGCCGCGATGCCGCACACGCTCTCGGGCGGGCAGCAGCAGCGGATCGCGCTCGCCCGCGCGCTCGCACCCCGCCCGCGCGTGCTGCTGCTGGACGAGCCCTTCTCCGGCCTCGATGCGCGGCTGCGCGACCGCGTGCGCGACGACACGCTGCACGTGCTCCAGGAGGAGGGGATCGCCGGGCTGATGGTCACGCACGACGCCGAGGAGGCGATGTTCATGGCCGACCGCATGGCGATGCTGCATGACGGGCTGATCGCCCAGGAGGGGCCGCCGGCGGAGATCTACCTGCACCCGGCGACGCCCTTCGTCGCCGCCTTCCTCGGCGAGGTGAACCGCCTCGCGGGCCAGGTGCGGCTTGGGATGGTCGCGACGCCGTTCGGCCCGGTCCCCGCCCCGGGCCTGCCCGAGGGCGCGGTGGTGCAGGTGCTGATCCGCCCCGAGGGCATCCGGCTGATGCCGGCCGAGGCCGGCGAGCCCTGCCATGCGCGCGCGCGCGTCGAGGCCTCGCGCCTGCTGGGCCGGACCTCGATGGTGCACCTCTCGATCGAGGAGGCCGGGCGCGAGGTGCACATCCACGCCCGCATCCCCGGCGAATACCTGCCGGCGCGCGATGCCGTGGTGGCGGTTGCGCTCGACCCGACGAGGGCGCATGTGTTCCCCGATGAGAAACACGACCGCGCGGCGGCATGAACCGGGGGCTGGGGCGCGCTCGCGGGACCGCGCGTTGCCGCTCGGGGGGCACTCTGCCATGATCGCGCGCCTCGCCGGGGACGCGGCGACAGCGCCCGGGGGATGCGCACGGACATGAGTATCGGCATCTGGCAGATCGTGATCGTGGGGCTCGTGCTTGCCCTGCTGTTCGGCTCGCACCGCATCCCGGCGCTGGCGGCGGAGGCGGCGAAAGGGCTGAGGAGCCTCAAGCGCGAAGTGACCAAGGCCAGGACGGACAGCGCCGATGCGCCCTTCGACGAGGGCGAGGCGAACCCCAAGCGGTGAGGGCGGGCGCGGCACGCTGAGCGCCGCGCCGGTGGAACATGCTGGATCTGGCCTGGACCGAAATCGCGCTGATCCTGGTGGTCGCCCTGATCGTCATCGGGCCGAAGGATCTGCCGCACGCCATCAAGGGGGTCGCCGAGTTCATCCGCAAGGCGCGGCGGATGGCCGGCGAGTTCCAGGTGCATGTCGACGAGATGATGCGCGAGACCAAGCTCGACGAGGTGAAGCGCCAGATCGACGAGGTGCGCCACGGCGCCTACGAGATGAAGCGCCAGTTCGAGGAGGAGATCGACAAGGACCGCGACATCGCGAAGTCGTTCAGCGATCCCTTCGCCGAGCCGGTGACACCGCCGCCGCCCAGCCCCGCCTCAACGCCCGCGCCGGCGCCGGCGCCCGCCACGGCCAGCGCGGAGCCGGCTCGCGCCGCGCCGCCACCGCCGCCGGCCGCGGATGAGCCGCCCGCCTTCGTCCCGCCCGGCACCAAGACGCGCGACACGGTCTGAGCCGATGCGTCCGGAAGAGGACACGATCGACGACAAGCCGATGCCGCTGATCGATCACCTGATCGAACTGCGGCAGCGGGTGATGCTGGCCTTGGGCGGCTTCGTGCTGTCGTTCATCGTCTGCTACGTCTTCTCCGAGCAGATCTACGGCTTCCTCGCCGCCCCGCTTGCCGACATCCTGCAGCAGCAGACCGGGCAGGAGCGGCGGATGATCTTCACCGCGCTCTACGAGGCATTCTTCACCTACCTGAAGGTCGCGTTGTGGGGCGCGCTGATGATCAGCTTCCCCTGGTGGGCGACCCAGCTCTGGCTGTTCATCGCCCCGGGCCTCTACCGCTCCGAGAAGCGCGCGGTGATGCCGTTCCTGATCGCGACCCCGTTCTTCTTCGCGATGGGGGCGGCGTTCTGCTACTACCTGGTCATTCCGGCCGCGTGGCACTTCTTCCTCTCCTTCGAGAGCCCCCAGGGGGCTGGCGGACTGCCGATCCAGCTCGAGGCCAAGGTGGGCGAGTACCTGTCGCTGGTGATGCGGCTGATCTTCGCCTTCGGCTTCGCCTTCCTGATGCCGGTCGGTCTCGTGCTGATGGCGCGCGTCGGCATCATCACGCCGGAGGGCATGGCGTCGAAGCGGCGCTACGCCATCGTCGGCATGTTCGTGCTCGCCGCGGTCATCACCCCGCCCGACGTGATCAGCCAGGTCGGGCTCGCGCTGCCGCTCATCCTGCTCTACGAAGGCTCGATCATCGCCGCGAAGATCTTCCGCAAGCGCGCGGAGGCCGCCGCGGCCGCTGCCGCTGCCGACTGACCGGACCGGATTTCTCCGATGCATGACATCCGCCGCATCCGCGAGGCGCCGGAGGCGTTCGACGCGATGCTCGCCCGACGGGGGCTCGGCGCGCTCTCGGCCGAGCTGCTGTCGCTCGACCGGCGTCGCCGCGCCGCGCAGACCGCGTTCCAGGAGATGCAGGCCGCGCGCAACGCGCTCTCCCGGCGCATCGGGGCCGCGCGCGGCCGCGGCGAGGACACCGCCGCGCTCCAGGAGGAGGCGGCGTCGATGGCCGAGGCGATCGCCCGCGAGGAGGCGGAGGAGAAGCGCCTCGGCGCCGAGCTCGACGCGCTGCTCGCGACCATCCCGAACTGGCTCGACGACGCGGTGCCGACCGGCACCGGCGAGGCCGACAACGTCGTGCTGCGCGCCTGGGGCGAGCCGCGCCGCATCGCGTTTCCGCCCTTGCAGCATTTCGAGCTCGGCGAGCGGCTCGGGCTCGGGTCCCTATCGCGCGCGCGCGATGGGAGCCCGCGGATGGATTTCGAGGCGGCGGCGCGGCTCGCCGGCGCGCGCTTCGTCGTGCTGAAGGGTGCGCTCGCGCGGCTCGAGCGCGCGCTCGGCCAGTTCATGCTGGACGTGCAGACGGGCGAGCACGGCTACACCGAGGTCAACCCGCCGCTGCTCGTGCGCGAGGCCGTGCTCTACGGCACCGGGCAGCTGCCCAAGTTCCGCGAGGACCAGTTCGAAACGACCGACGGGCGCTGGCTGATCCCGACCGCCGAGGTGCCGCTGACCAATCTCGTGCGCGAGCAGGTGCTGGACGAGACGGCCCTGCCGATGCGCGTCACGGCGCTGACGCCCTGCTTCCGCGCCGAGGCCGGCAGTGCGGGGCGCGACACGCGCGGCATGCTGCGCCAGCACCAGTTCATGAAGGTGGAGCTGGTCTCGATCACCACGCCCGAACAGTCCGACGCCGAGCACGCCCGCATGACGGAAGCGGCCGAGACCATCCTGCGACGGCTCGGCCTCGCCTATCGGGTGGTGGACCTCTGCTCGGCCGATATCGGCTTCGGCGCCACCCGCACCTACGACCTGGAGGTCTGGCTGCCGGGGCAGGGGGCGTATCGCGAGATCTCCTCCTGCTCGAACTGCCGCGACTTCCAGGCCCGCCGGATGGACGCGCGCTACCGCCCGGCCGAGGGCAAGGGCACGCGCTTCGTCCACACGCTGAACGGCTCGGGGGTGGCGGTCGGGCGGGCGCTGATCGCGGTGATGGAGACCTGGCAGCGCGAAGACGGCGGCATCGACATCCCCGAGGCGCTGCGCCCCTACATGGGCGGGCTCGCGGCGATCACGCCATGACGCACCGCCACGCCCCGCTCGCCGATCTCTCGGCCGCGCGCATCCTGGTCACCAACGATGACGGCATCGCCGCCCCCGGCATCAAGGTTTTGGAGAAGATCGCGCGCAGCCTCTCGCGCGATGTCTGGGTGGTCGCGCCCGAGACGCAGCAATCGGCGGTGAGCCACGCGCTGACCGTGCGCCGGCCGCTGCGCGCGCACCGCCTCGCGCCGCGCCGCTTCGCGGTCGAGGGCACGCCGACCGACTGCGTGCTGGTGGCCGTGCACGACATCCTGGGCAAGCGCCCACCTGACCTCGTGCTGTCGGGCATCAACATGGGCGCCAATCTGGGCGAGGACATCGGCTATTCCGGCACGGTGGCGGCGGCGATGGAGGCGACGCTGCTGGGCCGGCGCGCGATCGCACTCTCGCTCGATCTGCCCGAGCGCACCGGGGCGAAGCCGCGCAAGCCGCGCTGGGACACCTGCGAGATCCTGCTGCCCGACATCATCCGCCGCCTCGCCGCCCAGCCCTGGCCGGACGAGACGCTGGTGAACGTGAACGTGCCCGACCGTTCGCTCGACACCATCACCGGCGTGCGCGTGGCGCACCAGGGGCGGCGCAAGCAGGGGCTGGCGCTGGAGAAGCGAACCGACCCGGACGGGCGGCCCTACTACTGGCTGGTCGACTGGTCGAAGGAGGAGGTGCAGCCGCGCGGGTCGGACCTCTCGGCGATCAATGACGGCGCGATTGCCATCACGCCGATCTCCATCGACTTCACCGCGCGCGGGTTCCTCGGCGATCTGCGCGCCGCCTTCGGCTGAGACGTGGCATCAGATCCCTCGCGCATCCGCCTGATCCTGGCGCTGCGCCGGGCCGGAATCACGGATGCCGCCGTGCTCGCTGCGATCGAGAGCATCCCGCGCGAAGTCTTTGTTCCTGAGACATTCAAGGATCAGGCGTGGGAGGACACCGCGCTGCCGATCGGGCTCGGCCAGACGATCAGCCAGCCGCAGGTGGTCGCGCTGATGACCGAGGCGCTGCGGGTCTCGAAGAAACACAGGGTGTTGGAGATCGGCACAGGCTCGGGCTATCAGGCCGCGGTGCTGGCGAGGCTCTGCCGCCGGCTCTACACGATCGAGCGTCACCCGGCGCTGCTGGAGCGCGCCGAGGCGATCTTCCGCCAACTCGGCCTGACCAACATCGTCACGCGCTGCGCCGACGGCACCAAGGGCTGGCCCGAGCTCGCGCCGTTCGACCGCATCATCGTCACCGCCGCGCCGCGCGAGGCGCCGCCGGCGCTGATGGAGCAGCTCAGCCGCGACGGCGGCGTGATGGTGCTGCCGATGGGGCCGGGCCCGCACGACCAGTGGCTCTGGCGTCTGACGCGCACGGGCGATGCCTGGGACCGCGAGCGGCTGACGCCGGTGCGGTTCGTGCCGCTGGTGCCCGAACCGCCGCCCGCGACCGAGACGCTGGACGTGCCCGCGCGGGAGTGAGGCATCCCGGCAACGCCCGGATGCAGGAATGCCACGGTCAACGCGGTGCTGGTTGCGGCGCGACTCGGCACGTCCGTATAACCGACCCGGGACGAGTCGCAGGGCGTGAGGAGTGTTTCATCGTGACGCCGGTTCCGTGGCTCCGGAGATGCAACCTGGGCGTGTCGGCGGTGCTGCTGGCCGGGCTGGTCGTGGCCGGCTGTGTCGGCCGCGCGCCGGCGCCCACCCAGGTCGCGCCGGCGGTGACGCCGACCGTGGTCGCCGTGCTGCCGGGCGACACGCTGCGCGCGATCGCGCGGCGCAACGACGTCGATTGGCAGGAGCTCGCGCGCGCGAACGGCCTGGCCGCGCCCTACACGATCCGCCCCGGCCAGCAGCTGATGCTGCCGCTGCGCCTGCCGCCGCCGGTGCCGGTCGGCGCGGCGGTCGCCCAGGTGCCCGATCCGGTCGCGACCGCGCCGGTCACCACGCTGGCCGATGGCGAGCGTGCGGTGGTCGCCGAGCCGCTGCCGCCGCCCGGGCCGATCTCCGCCGCGCCCACCGCCGCACTTACCGCCGCGGCGCCGCTCGTCGAATCGCTGCCGCTGCCGCCCGAGCAGCCCGGCGCGTTCGTGCTGCCCGCCTCGATCCGCGGCGTGCCGGTGCCGCCTGCCTGGCCGGACGAGGCAGCCGCGCCCGAGACCGATCTGCGCGCGATCGCCGAGGCCCCGCCGCCCGCCGGCGCACAGCGCTGGACGCGCGGCTCCGGCCGCTTCGCCTGGCCGGTGCGCGGCCGCGTGGTCTCGACCTTCGGCCGCAAGGGCGGGGGGCTGGTGAACGACGGGGTGAACATCGCCGCGCCGCTCGGCACGCCGATCCGCGCCGCCCATGCCGGCACCGTCGTCTATGTCGGCAACGAGGTGCGCGGCTTCGGCAACCTGATCCTGATCCGCGACGCCTCGGGCGTGGTCACGGCCTATGCGCATGCCGACGCGGTGGCCGTGCAACAGGGCCAGTCCGTGCGCGAGGGGCAGGTGATCGGCCGGGTCGGCAGGACCGGGGCCGTGAACACGCCGCAGCTCCACTTCCAGGTGCGGCGCGACGGCCGGCCGGTCGATCCGATGCGCTATCTCGGCGGGCAGGTCGCGGGCGGCTGATCCCGGCGCGCCTGCTGCACCGGCGGGCACGGCACCGTGCCGTAGGAGCAGAACACGCAGCAGTCACCGGGCTTCGGCCGCAGCACCGTGCCGCAGGCCGGGCAGTCGTACAGGAATTGGCAGGCGTCGGTCGGCATGGTCTCCGTCGTCCGCGCCCCGCAATGCGGACAGGTGAGCGTGGAACGCAGGACCGGTTCCGCGTCAGGCGAACGCATAGCCGGCCCCGAGCAGCAGACTCCCCGCGACCAGGCTGACGATCGTCAATGACCTGACCACGGGCCGCGCGCAGGCGCCGTCGCTGCGGCACGCGGACCGGCGATACGACCGGACGACGAGGGCGGCGGCGCCCATCAGGGTCGCCGCGCTGAGGCCCATCAGCAGCCCCTGGTACGGCGCGGCCGCCAGCGCGATGCCGCCGAGCCATGCCGTCCCGAGCCCCAAGGCGGCCAGCCCGAGCGGCAGGGCGCAGCATGCGGCCACGCCGAAGGCGGCGACCAGGCCGCCGAGCGCGAGCATGGCCGCGGCGGGCTCGTTCAGGCGGTCCGGCGTCGGGTCCCGAGGCGGGGATGGGGACATGGCGCGCTCCTTGCCGTTGGATCGAGCCCACCCTAGCGTCTGTAGTCGCTACAGACTCAAGCGTCATTCAAGGGGGCCCGCCATGGCGGATGGAGCGTTCCCGATCGGCGAGTTGTCGCGGCGGACCGGCTGCAACATCGAGACGATCCGCTACTACGAACGCGCCGGGCTGGTGCCGGCGCCGCCGCGCAGGGGCACGTATCGCAGCTATGGGCAGGATGATGTCCGGCGGCTGGTGTTCATCCGGCGTGCGCGGCAGCTCGGCTTCACGCTGGACGAGGTGCGCGCCCTGCTCCGCCTCGCCGCGGGCGGCCATGCCTCCTGCGACGAGGCGCGCGCCATGGCCGAAGCCCACCTCCTGGACGTGCGCAGTCGGATCGCCGATCTGAAGCGCATGGCGGACACGTTGGACGACGCTGTCCGTGCCTGTGCGGCGGGTGAGTCCTCCGGTTGTCCGCTGATCGAGACGCTTTACCGCCCGCGTTGACGGCCGTCTCCGCTCGCTCAGCCGCGCGCGTCGCGCCGCGCCTGCGCCGCCTTGCCCCGCTGCGAGACACTGCCGACGACGATCCCGGGCGGTCCTCGGCGCGACCGGCGGATGCCCTTGGCTGCCATGCCGCGCCCGGCCGTCATGCCGGCATCGGGGTGGTGCACCGGCGCCTCGCGGCGGCGCGCGAGCGCCGCCTCCATCCGCGCCTGCATGGAGGCGCGCTTGCGCTCGGCCGAGAGCCGGTCGAGCCGCGCGTTCACCCGCTTCAGCGCGCGCGCATAGACCTGCTTCTTGGCGGCGAGGCCGCGTTCGCTGGCGGCGCCGGCCTCGGGCATGGCGCCCTTGCCGCGGCGTGCCCGGCGGCGGCCGGCGATCACGCCGCGCGCGCGGTCGCGCGCCTCGCGCAGCCAGCGGGCGAGCGCGCGCAGCTCCTCCTCCGGAAGCCGCTCCACCTCCGGGTAGTGGCTCTTCACGATCTGGCCGTACTCGGTCTCGGAGACGAGGCGGCGTTCGGTGGCGAAGCACTGGCCCATGGGCGATCCTCCGTCTGCTGCGATCGCGGCGGGTATCCCACGGCGCGGAGGTCAGGCCCAGCCGTGCTCACCCGATCCTGACGCCGTGCCGCCCGGCGAGGTCCTGGATGAACTGCCAGGCCACGCGCCCCGAGCGCGACCCGCGCGTCACCGCCCACTCGGCCGCCTCGCGCTTGAGCGTCTCGGGATCGACGGGGATGCCGAAGGCGCCGGCATAGCCCTCCACCATCGCGAAATAGGTCTGCTGGTCGCAGTGGTGGAAGCCGAGCCAGAGCCCGAACCGGTCCGACAGCGAGACCTTCTCCTCCACCGCCTCGCCCGGGTTGAGGGCCGAGGAGCGCTCGTTCTCGATCATGTCGCGCGGGAGCAGGTGGCGCCGGTTCGAGGTGGCGTAGAACAGCACGTTCGCTGGCCGCCCTTCGACACCGCCTTCCAGCACGGCCTTGAGGCTCTTGTAGTCGCTCTCGCCCGCGTCGAAGGAGAGGTCGTCGCAGAACAGCAGGCAGCGCCGCCCCGCCTCGCGCAGCACCGCCATCAGGGTGGGCAGGCTGCGGATGTCCTCGCGGTGGATCTCGATCAGCACGACACCGCCGCTGGCGCGCGTCTCCTCGTTCACCGCGGCATGGATCGCCTTGACGAGCGACGACTTGCCCATGCCGCGCGCCCCCCAGAGCAGCGCGTTGTTGGCGGGCAGGCCGCGCGCGAAGCGGCGGGTGTTCTCCAAGAGCACGTCGCGCTGGCGCTCGAGCCCGTGCAGGAGCGTGAGCGGGATCGCGCTCACCCGCGGCACCGGCCAGAGCGCGGCGCGCTCCGGGTGCCAGACGAAGGCGTCCGCCGTCGAGAGATCGGCCGGCGGCGGCGGGGGCGGCGCGAGGCGCTCCAGTGCGGCGGCGATGCGGGCGAGCAGGGCCTGGGTGTCGTGGCTGTCCATCATGGGCGCGGGGTGTCCCCGCCGCGCGCCGCCGCGTCAAGACGGGCGGCTACATCGCCGCCGTGAACCCGCCATCGACGTAGAGGATCTGGCCCGAGACGTAGGACGCCGCGGGCGAGGCGAGGAACACCGCCGCGCCCGCGATCTCCTCCGGCTCGGCCCAGCGGCCCGCCGGCGTGCGCGCGCAGACCCAGGCATTGAAGGCCGCATCCCCGATCAACGCCCTGTTCAGCTCGGTGCGCACATAGCCCGGGCCGATCGCGTTCACGGTGACGCCGTGCCTCGCCCACTCGGTGGAGAGGCAGCGCGTGAGCGACCGGATGCCGCCCTTGGCGGCGCCGTAGGCCGGCACGTTCGCCCGGCCGAGCTCCGACAGCAGCGAGCCGATATTGATGATCCGGCCGCGGCCGCGCTCGATCATGCCGGGGGCGACCAGCTTGATCAGCCGGAACACCGCATTGAGGTGCGTCTCGATGATCGCGCCCCAGGCGTCGTCCGGGAAGGAGACGGCGGGGGCGCGGTGCTGCTGGCCGGCGTTGTTCACCAGGATGTCGATCGGTCCGAGACCGGCGATCACCGCGCGCGCGGCCTCGGTGTCGGTGACGTCGAACGGCGCGGCCAGGGTGGCGATGCCCTCGCGCGCGAGCGTCTGCGCCGTCGCCGCCACGGCCGCGGCGGTGCGGCCGTTCAGCGCCACCTCGGCGCCGGCAAGCCCGAGCGCGCGCGCGATCGCGAAGCCGATGCCGCGCGTCGAGCCGGTGACGAGGGCGCGCTGGCCGGTGAGGTCGAAGCCGGGGTGGGGCATGGTCTGTCCTTGCTGGCGGGTTCGCGGCGCAGCATCGGGTCCGGCCGCGCGCGCGGCAAGCTGGGGCCGCGGGGTATGAAGCCCGCCGCCCCGCTGCTATAGCGGCGCCTTCCCGAGACATGGGCACGAGCGAGCGATGCTGATTTCTCCGGCCTACGCGCAGGCAGGCGACCCGACGGGCGGGCTGATGAGCCTGGCCCCGCTGATCCTGATCTTCGTGGTCTTCTACTTCATCCTGATCCGGCCGCAGCAGCGCAAGGCCAAGGAGCACCGCGAGATGTTGGCGGCATTGCAGCGCGGCGATCGGGTGGTGACGGGCGGGGGCGTGTTCGGCACGGTGATCCGGGTCACGCCCGAGAGCGACGAGGTGATCGTCGAGATCTCGAGGAACCCGCAGCTCCGCGTGACCGTGCTGAAGAACACCATCCAGTCTGTGCTGCGCGAGCCGTCCGAGCCGCCGAAGGCCGAGGAGGGGACCGACCAGCCGCAGCAGCGCCCGGGCAAGCGGCGCAAGGGGCGACCGGAGGCCGAGGCGCAGCCGGAGGCCCCGCCGGCCGACCAGCCCGAGCCGCACTCCGAGCCTGCCCCCGGGCCGGGCCCGGCGAACGACCAGGGCCCGCCGCCGCGCCAGGGCTGAGGCCATGCCGCCCGTGCTGCAGGGCTACGGGCCGGGAGGGTTCCGCATCTCCGGGGCGACGGTGGCGGGCTCGGTGCTCCTGCTGCCGGACCGGGCGCTGCCCTGGGCGGCCGGGTCGGTCGCCGAGATCGACGCCAACAGCCTGGCACCCGTCATCGCCGCCGGCGGAAGCCTCGACCTGCTGATCCTCGGCACGGGGCGGCGCTTCGCGCTTGTGCCCTCGGGGCTGGTCGCCGCGCTGCGTGCGGTCGGCGTCGCGGTCGAGGCGATGGACACGGCCGCCGCCTGCCGCACCTACCCGACGCTGGTCGCCGAGGGGCGACGGGTCGCCGCGGCGCTGATCGCGCTCTGACGCCCGCCGCCCTGGTGACGGTCACCAGGTCAGGGTGCGGATGTCGGGCCCCATCAGCGCCGGCATCACCACGTCCGGGCTGCCCATGACCACGCCGTCGATCAGGTCGGCCTTGGTCAGGCCCGCCACGCGCGAGCAGGCCATGCAGGCGATCACCTGCCCGCCATCGGCGATGAACGCCTGCAGCATCGCGTGGATGTCCGGCATCTCCGGGTTCAGCCGCGCCGGCGCGCGCCGCTTGTCGGCGAGATAGACCGCGCGCACGTTCAGCCAGATCGAGACCGGCTTGTGGCCGGCCTTCAGCACGCGCTGATGCGCGAAGAACACCGCCTTCGAGGCCGCCCAGACATCGTCGGTGGTGAGGTTGACGAACAGGCCCGGCTTGTCGGCGGCCTGGGCGGCGAGCGGCAGCGGCGCGGCGGACAAGGCCGCCGCGGCCAGGCTGCCGAGGGCGAGGCGTCGCGAGAGCATCATCACGCTCCTCCCCCTCAGTGCCGGTGCCCGTGGCCATGGCCAGGACCATGGCCGCCCGGGCCGCTGGCGCCCGCCGGCAGCACCGGCACCTCGACCGTGCGCTCGCCGGCCTTCTCGAAGCGCAGCGTCAGCGGCACGGTCTCGCCGGCCTTCAGGTCGCGCGTCAGGCCGATCAGCATCACGTGCAGTCCGCCCGGCCGCAGCACCGCCGGCTCGCCGACATTCACCTCGATCGCCTCCACCGGGCGCATGCGCATCACGCCGTTGTCCATCCGGTGCGTGTGCAGTTCGACCACCCGGGCGACGGGCGAGGCGGCGGCCACCAGCCGGTCCTGCGCCGCGCTGTGGTTGACGATCGTCATGTAGGCGGCGCTGTTGCGCCCGGCGAGCGAGGCGCGCGCCCACGGCTCGACCACCTCGACGGCATCGCCATGGCCGTGCGCCGACAGCGCGGACGGCAGGGCGGCGGCGAGCAGGGCGCCGAGGACGAGACGACGGGTCTTCATGTGTGAGCTCCTGGCTGTTGGGAGGAGGTGGGCCGGGGCGCGGCGGCGATCGCCTGGCGGATCGCCGCCGCCATCGCCTCCGGCGTGGTCTCGGGGTGGAACAGGGCGACGAACGCGCCGTCGCGCCCCATCAGATAGGTGAAGGCGGAATGATCCATGGTGTAGGCGTCCGCCTCCGGCCCGGTGCGCACCTTGGCGTGGTAGACGCGGTAGGCCCTGGCCGCGGCGGCGATCTCGGCCTCGCTGCCGGTCAGGCCCAGCAGGCGGGGGTGGAACAGGTCGGTGTACTGCGCCAGCGCCCCGGGCGTGTCGCGCTCCGGATCGATGCTGACCAGGATCGGCTGCACCTCCTCCGCCGCCGCGCCCAGCAGGTCGAGCGCCGCCGCCATCTTGGCGAGCTCGGTCGGGCAGACATCGGGGCAGTAGACGAAGCCGAAATAGACGAGCATGAACCGGCCGCGGAACGTCGCCTCGGTGACGCGCCGCCCGGTCTCGTCGATCAGCGAGAACGGACCGCCGAGCGAAACACCCGCCGGCAGCGCGACCTGCACGGGCTGCCGGGGCGCCGGGGCGAGCCAGCGGTCGGCCAGCAGCCAGGCCGAAGGCGCCACCACGGCGACGGTCGCGCCGGCGAGCAGGAGGCGGCGGCCGGCGGTCATGCCGTGCCCTGCTGGTTGGCGATCAGCAGGATCACCGCGAAGGCGACCGGCACCAGCGCGACCGCGGCCCAGAACAGCACCGCCGGCGTCCAGTAGAAGGCGAGCAGGGCGAGCGCCATCGCGACATTGCCGAGGAACAGCAGGATCGCCTCGGCGCGCCAGCCCGGTCCCTCGACCGGCCGGCCCGAGGGCCGTTCGCCGGCGCGGCTGGCGGCAAGCGCGGCGAACAGCGCCACCGCGGCCACGCCCGCGCCGACCAGGCCGATCGACAGCGCATCGCGCCCCAGCGTGCCGAGCCAGACCAGCCCCGCCGCGCCGGCCGCCAGCACCGCCGCCGGCAGCGCGACGGTCAGCACCGCGGCGAGCCTGAGCCGCGAGGCGCGGCCCAGACTGTCGCCCATCTCGCGCAGGTTGCGCACCCAGAAGATGCCGGCGAGCGGCACCGAGGCGAGGATCAGCACCACCGCCTCGGGTCCGTCGAAGCCCGACTTGATGCCGCGCAGCCCGCCCGCGCTCCACAGCACCGCCCAGAGCAGCAGCGGGGTCAGCATGAACCCCGCGACCGCAAAGGGGATCGCGCGCACGAGCCGCGTCATCGCGCGGCCTGCCGCTCGGGCCAGATCGGCGGCGCGAGCCCGGCCCGCGCCTCGATCCGCCCGGCGAGGCGGGCGAGGCGGGCCGCCTCGGCCGCGCCCTCCCCCGGGTCGCCCGCGGCGCAGGCGTGGCTGGCGGCGGCGAGCGCGCGGTCGATCAGGGCCCGCTCGGCCCCGGTCGCGTGGCCGTGCAGCCCGGCCAGCAGCGCGGCGGGCTCGGCGAGCGCCGCCTCGCAGACGGCGGCGAGCTCGCGGTTCATCTCCTCGGCGTCGCAGGCGAGGGCCGGGGCGGCGAGCGCCCCGGCCAGGCCCGCGCCGAGCAGCCATCGGCGCAGGATCATCGTGTCCTCTCCCTGCTCAGCGGGCGGCAAGCGTGATCGTGCCGGGCGCCTTGGTCGGCCCCGCCGAGGGGCTCCACGCCGCCACCCGGTTCGGCTCTGCGACGACAGCGAGGCGGCGGACCGCCGTGCGGCTTGCCAGATCGACGATCGTCACCGACGCGTCGGCGTTGCCGGGTACGAACAGGAACCGCCCGTCGGCGGTCATCGCCGCGTCGCGGTGCCCGGCGGATGCCCCGACCGGCACGGAGGCCACCTGGCGCGGCGCGGCCGGGTCGGCGAGGTCGAACAGAACCAGCCGTTCGGCGCGCCCCGGCTGGGCGGCGTTCAGCGTGCCGACCGTGACCGCCAGGGTGCGCCCGTCGGGGGTGACGAAGGCGTAGGCCGGGCGGGCGCCGGCGGCGCCCTCCGGCAGGGCCGCGCAGCCGGCGTCGTAGAGGATCGGCACCTCGGCGGCGAGGCGCCGGTCGGTCCCGTCGAGCACGGCGAGCTGGCCGATCTGGCAGGCGCTGCCGGCCTGCGCGCCCGCCCCGCCCGTGCGCGGCGTGTTCTGCGGGCCGTAGGCGTAGCGTCCGGCCGGATGCGCAGCGATCGAGGCGCCACCCGACCCGCCGCGGCTTTGCAGCACCGCAGCCAGAAGCGGCGGCGTCGCCTCGGCCTCGACCAGGATGAACTGGCCGGTGCCGTTGGCGTTGTGCGCGTGCAGCCCGCTCGCGCCGAAGGTCGCGGTGCCGTGCGGGCCGACGCGGCGACCCTGCCGCCCGGTCGGATCGCAGGCGGGGCGGCCGTCGCGGCCGTCCAGGCCGAGATCGGCGCCGGTGACCGCGAACAGCCGCGTGGCCCTGGCCGGATCGGCGATGTCGTAGACGCCCACCACCTCGTCGCAGTCGCCGATGTTGGAGGCGGAGAAGCGCATGCCGTCGCGCGAGAAGGCGAGCTTGTGGTGGCCGATGCCGAGCCGCACCTCGCCCGCGACCTTCGGCGCGGCCGGGTCGGTCGCGTCGATGATCAGGGCCGAGTTGTCGTCGCGCGAGGGCCGCTGCGGGTTGCCGTCATTGGCGACCAGCACGAGCCGGCGGCCGTCCGGCCGGGCCGGGGCGAGGTACATGTGCACCGGCCGGGTGCCGCCGATGCCCGAGGAGACGATGCGGCCGACCTCGCGCAGCGATCGCGCATCCACCATCACGACCCGGTTGGCGTCGCGGTGGTTCAGCAGCAGCAGCCCCTCGGGCGTCACCAGCATGTCCGACGACAGGCCGGGAGTGGCGAAGCGGGCCTTCTCGGCGCCGGTGGCGGTGTCGTAGGCGACCAGGTGATCGCGGGCGGAGACGAACAGGATGGTGTCGGCCGGCGGCGCGGCCTGGGCGGCGCCGGCGACCAGCGCGGCGGCCAGCGCCGCGCGCGACAGGGAACGGGTCATGGGTGTGCCTCGCTGTGACGGGATGCGCCGCCGGAACGGCGCGGGAACCGGTCAGGCGAGGCGGGGCGGGGCGGTCGGCGGGTGGTCGGGGAAGGCGCGCGCGGGCGGCGCGCGCGGGACGGCATCGCCGCGCGAGAGGTCGACCACCACCACCAGGCGGTCGAGGCTGGGCACGGTCGGGGCCGTGGGCACCGCCACCGCCGGCAGCGCGTGGCAGAGCAGACAGGGCTCGGCGGCGGTCGCCGGCGCGACCGGCGCGCCGTCGGCATCGACCTGCACCAGGACGATGCCCTCGCCGGTGCAGATTTCCGCCGTCAGGTGGGGGCTCGCGTGGCCGGCGTGGCGCAGCGGCATGATCGCCGCCGTCACCAGCATGACGGCGGCGAGCATTCGGATCAGGCCGCGCCGGAGATCCATGGCGTGCCGGATATGAGCGCGGGCGGTGGGACTGTCCAGCCCGCCTGCCCGCTCAGGCCTTCGCCAGCAGGCTCTCGACGTATTCCCAGTTCACCAGCTTCTCGAGGAAGTTGGTCAGGTAGTCGGGCCGGCGGTTGCGGAAGTCGAGGTAGTAGCTGTGCTCCCACACGTCGCAGCCGAGGATCGCCGTGCCCGTGCCCTCGGCCAGCGGGTTGGAGCCGTTCGGCGTCTTGGTGGTTGCGAGCTTGCCGTCCTTGCCGACCACGAGCCAGGCCCAGCCCGAGCCGAACTGGGTCGCACCGGCCTGCTTGAAGGCGTCCTTGAACGCCTCGACCGAGCCGAAATCGGCGACGATCTTCGCCTCCAGCTTGCCGGGCAGCTTGCCGCCGCCGTTCGGCTTCATGCAGGGCCAGAACAGGGTGTGGTTCCAGTGCTGCCCGGCGTTGTTGAACACGCCCGCCATCTCGGCCTTGCCGTAGGAGAGCGTCACGATCTCCTCGAGCGACTTGCCCTGCAGGGCGGGGTCCTTCTCGACGAAGCCGTTCAGCGTCGTGACATAGGCCTGGTGGTGCTTGCCGTGGTGCAGCTCGAGCGTCTCCTGGCACATGCCCGAGGCGGCGAGGGCGTCGTGCGCATAGGGCAGCGACGGCAGGGTGAAGGCCATGGCGTCTGTCTCCGCGGAATGGGGGTGAAGGCAGGCGGCAGGTAAGTCCCGTTGCGGGGGATCGTCAACCGGGCCCTGCCGTGCCACCTCAGGGGCGATGTCGCCCCCGCTCTCGCCCTGCGGCGCGATCCTGCGCCGCGACGACCCCGACCGGTTCCTGTGCGCGCTGTTCGCGCCCGAGGACGCGCGCGAGGCGCTGTTCACGCTCGGCGCGTTCAACGTGGCGCTGGCCGGCGTGCGCGACGCGGTGACCGAGCCGGCGCTGGGGCTGATCCGGCTGCAGTGGTGGCGCGAGGTGGTGGAGGAGGCGTCGCACGGGCGCTTCCGCCGCCACGAGGTGGCCGAGCCGCTCGGCCGGCTGGTCGCGGTGCACGGGCTCGATCCGGCGCTGCTTGACGCCGTGATCACCGCGCGCGAGGCGGAGTTGGCGGAGGAGGGGATTCCCGATCCGGCCGCGCTGGAGAGCTACGCCGCGGCGAGCGCGGGCGGGCTGATGCGGCTCTGGCTCGCGGTGCTGGGCGTGGAGACGCCGGCCGCGCTCGGGGCGGCGCGGCATGCGGGAGTGGTGTACGGGCTTGCCGGCATCCTGCGCGCTTCCCCGGTGCTGGCGGCGCGCGGGCGCACCCTGCTGCCGCGCGCGCTGCTGCGGGCGGAGGGCGTGCGCCTGGCCGACCTTGCGCGCGCGCCTTCCGGGGAGGGCGTGCGGCGCGTTGCGCGCGTGCTGGTGGAGCTGGCCGAGAGCCATGCCGCGACGTTGCGCGGTCTGCTGCCGGAGGTGCCGCGCGCGGCGCGGCCGGCGCTGCTGCCGGCCGCGCTGGGGGTGCGCACGCTGCGCCGGCTGCGCGGGGCGGGGTTCGATCCGGGCGATGCGCGCGTGGCCGGGCCGCGGCTCGGCGCGCAATGGGCGGTCGCGCGCATGGCGCTGACGGGGCGGGTGTGAGCGGCCGCTGTGACGCCGCTTGCCGCGGCGCGGGCGCATCACTAGGGTCCGCGCCACTGGCGGGGCGTAGCGCAGCCTGGTAGCGCGTCTGCCTTGGGCGCAGAAGGTCGTCGGTTCGAATCCGGCCGCCCCGACCAGGTGGAGCACGAGGGACGATGCGGGCGCGAATCCACAAGCCACCGAAGACGGCGATGCAGTCGGGCTGGGCGAAGACACGCGAGTGGGTGCTGGAGTACGAGCCGGCCGAACGGCGCGTGGCCGATCCGCTGATGGGCTGGATCGGCTCGGGCGACACGCTGTCGTCCCAGGTGCGGCTGCGGTTTCCCACGAAGGAGGCGGCGATCGCCTATGCCGAGAAGCACGGCATTGCGTACGAGGTGGAGGAGCCGGCCGAACGGGTGATCCGCCCGAAGGCATACGCCGACAACTTCGCCTTCGGACGGCCCGAGAACTGGACGCATTGAGACACGGCTTGAGTTTCGGGGCGCCCTTAGCTCAGCTGGATAGAGCGGCAGCCTTCTAAGCTGCGGGTCGGGGGTTCGAATCCCTCAGGGCGCGCCAATCTCCTGCGCGCGGTGACCCCAAGAAACGGTCCGGCACTGCCGGATCGGACGGGGTGACGTAACGCTGCGGCAGACGGTACGCCGGCACACCCGGGGATGCCGGCGAAAACCTGCGTCCAAGACTGACGCAACGGAGGATTAGGCAGGGGCTCTCCGCCCCTCGCCCCCGACCGCGCGACCTTCGCTCCGATGGCTCGCCGGGCGGTGGCGGATGCGGGACGCCACGTCAAAGGGGAATCCTCCATGAAGGTCATGCACACACTGCTCGCGGTGGCGATGGTCGCGGCCTGCGCCAAGAGGCCGGAGAGCATCCAGCCGAGATTCGCCAGCGCCACGCCCTATCG
>CALKJX010000126.1 GCA_937995555.1 uncultured Elioraea sp. | reverse complement strand
ATCCTGCTTCTCGGCGACCGGCGTGAAGGCATCGGTATCGACCGGCGGGTGCAGCACCTCGGCCTCGCGGCGCCAGACCTTGCGGATGCGCTCGGCGATGTAGCGCGAGTTGGCGAGGATCGCGTCGGGGCGCGCAGCACTCGCGTGGTCCCAGAGGCGCAGCCGGTGCAGCAGCCAGCGCGCATAGGCACCCTTGAGCCCGCGATCGAGCCGGGATTCGCGCAGATACTGCGTCTGGAGATCCCAGGCATAGCGCATCGGCGAGTGCACATAGGAGAGGTGCAGCGTGCCGGGTGCGGTGATCGCGCCCTTGGCGACCGCGTGCGAGGACGACACCACCAGGTCGTAGCCCGACAGGTCGAGGCTTTCGATCGCGAGCGGCATCAGCCCGAGATACATCCGGAACCGTTTGCGCGCGAAGGGCAGGCGCTGAAGGAAGGTGGTGCGCGCCGTCCGTCCGCCAAGGAAGGCGCGCTCGCGGTCCGGCAGGAAGTCGCAGAGCGCGTGGAGATCGGCCTCGGGCCAGACCGCGAGCATCTGCTCGAGCACCCGTTCCGAGCCCGCATAGGTATCGAGCCATTCGTGGACGATCGCGACCTTCATCGGAGAGCCGGCGGCAATGCGTCGCGCAGCGCTTCGGCGGCGGCGCGCCAGGTGTAGCGCGCTGCGCGTGCCTGTCCGCGCGCGCGCAGGTCGGCCGCGAGCCCGGGATCGTCGAGCAGCCGCGACAGGCTCTCCACAAGGCCCGCGGGGCTGTCGGGATCGAACAGCAGCGCCGCGTCGCCGACCGTCTCCGGCACCGCGCCGGCGCGCCCGGCGACCACCGGGCAGCCGCACGCCATCGCCTCGATCGGCGGCAGGCCGAACCCCTCGTAGCGCGAGGGGAACAGCAGCGCCGCGGCGTTCTCGTAGAGCGCGCGCAGCTCGGCATCGCTCACGCGGCCCAGCGTGACCGCGCCGGTGGCACCGCCGGCGGCGCGGAAAACCGCCGGGTCGGCCCGTCCCGCCACCGCGAGCACGAGGCCGCGCCCGGTCAGTATCGATGACGCCGCGCCCAGGGCGGCGAGGTTCTTGTGCGCCGCCCCCGTGCCGACAGCGAGCACGTAGCGTGCGGTCGTCAGCCCGTTGCGCGGCAGGACCGACGCATCGGCGGGCTCGCGCAGGATGTGCTCCGCGCCCTCCGGCATCACGGCGATGCGCTCGGGGTCGACGTTCAGCCGTTCTGCCAGCCGGCCCCGCGCGAACGCTGACACCGTCACGATCTGCGCGCCCATCCGGGCAAGCGCGCGGTGCAGCGTGCGGTACCAGGTGCGGAAGGCGAAGCCATAGGACGCCGGCGTATCGAACGCGCCGGCGTCGTGGATCACCACGGTCTGACGGCCGCGCGCGGCGAGCGGGGCGGTGTTGCCGAGGCTCAGCAGCCAGTCGCCGCCGAGCGCGCGCGGCAGGTCGATCTGCTCCCACGCCTGCCCGGAGAGGTGCCCCGTCGTGGCGGCGCGGAGCATGGTGCAGGCGGGCAGTGCCGCGCCGGCCGGTGCGAGCACGCGCGTCACCGGCCATGCGCCCTCGGCGGCAAGCGCGTCGGCCGCGCGCAGAAGCTCATGCGCGACCCGCTGCACGCCGGTCACCGCCTGGGACAGGAACCGGCCGTTCAGCACGAGCCCGCTCATGCCGGCCCTCGCAACCACTGCCGCGGATGAACCAGCGTGGCGCGCTCCTCCGCATCGAGCGCGCGCCAGCCGAGCATACCGACGCCAGCAAGCACGAGGCAGCCCACGCCGGCGGCCGCAACCATCGACGGCATTGCCGCAACCGCCGCGAGGCCCGCGCCACCAGCGGTGAGCACCGGTACGAGACGTCGAAGCGCCAGCGCCGCCGCCGGGTAGAGACGCGCCGCGAGCAGCATCCGCCCGAGGCACTCGACCGCGCAGCGCAGCGACCACGCGATCGCCGCACCCTCGATCCCGGCCACGAGCAGCAGCGCCACCGCGAGCGGCAGCGAAACGAGTGCCAGCGCGAGCGCGAACCGCGCGGTGACATCGGGCCGGCCGATGGCATCCAGCAGCGAACCTGGCGCGAAGCCCGCGCAGCTGAACAGGATGCCGACGGCGAGGATGCGCAGCACGGCGGCACCACCATCGGCGAATTCGATGCCGAGCCAGAGACGCAGCAGCGTGTGCGCGAGCACCATCAGCACGACGCAGCCGGGCAGCACCAGACCCGCGATCAGCAGCACGCCGCGCCGGAGCAGGGCCGCGGTCTCACCCGGCATGGCGCGGAACGACGAGGCGAGGGCGGGCAGCAGCGCCTGCGCCACCGCCACGGGCAGGATCCAGAGCCGCATCACGAGGTCGAGCGGGGTGGCGTAGAACGCGACCGCGGTGAGCGAGAGCAGCGCCCCGATCAGGAAGCGGTCGGCGTAGAGCGACACCTGTGTCAACACGCCGGAGAGGCTCATCCAGCCGCCGAGCCGGAGCAGCGGCCCGACGGCGCGCAGGCTGACGGCGCCGAGCGTGATTCCGGGCACGATCGGACGGATCAGCGCGGCGTAGGCGATCGTGTTGAGGAGCCGCGCGCCCACCAGGGCCAGCATCACGCCGGCGAGCGAGTCCCAGACCAGCAGCACCAGCAGCGGCCCAAGATAATACAGTACCGCAACAGGCATGGCGGCGAGATTGGCGGCGCGGAAACGCTGATGCGCAGCCAGCACGCCCCAGAGCGCGGCATTGACGACCACCAGCGGCGCGGCCCCGGCGAGCACGCGCAAGCCGGCGATCGCCTCGGCCTGAAGCCCTGCCGGCACGTTCAGGCCGCGCTCCACCAGCGCCGGGACGGCGAGCCAGAGGCCGACCGCGAGCACGACGCTCAGCGCCAGCAGCAGCGCCAGCGCCGAGGCCACCAGCGCGCCTTCGCCGTCGCGATCGCCCCGGCCGATCCGTTCCGCGAGCGTGCGCGTCAGCGCCGCGCCGAGCCCCAGATCGAAGACGCCGAACACGCCCACGAGACCGAGGGCCAGCGTGAACAGTCCCCAGCGCTCGATCCCCAGTGCCGCCACGAGCGGCGGAGTGAGCGCGAGCGCCACCAGCAGCGGCAGGCCGCGGCCGAGCATGTTCCAGACCACCCCCGAGACGAGGCGGCGCGTGCCGGCGCGCGCGGCGGCAGGATCGCTCATGGCGGCTGGTTAGCCGATCCCGGCCGGCGCGTCAGCGCCAGGCCGGGGTCGTGCAGTCGGCGGCAGGGTGGCTCAGTAGGCGCCGCGCCGGCGCAGCACCGCGAAGGGCGTGCGCAGCAGGATGCGGATGTCGTCGAGGAGCGTCGCCTCGGCGACGTAGCGCACGTCGAGGGCGACACGCTCGGCATAGGGGGTGTCATTGCGGCCGCTGATCTGCCACAGCCCGGTCAGCCCAGGCCGCACCGCCCGGTAGTAGGAGGCGGCGGTGCCGTAGAACGCATTCAGCTCGGACTGCTGCACGGGGCGCGGGCCGACCAGGCTCATCTCGCCCTTCAGCACGTTGATCAGCTGCGGCAGCTCGTCGAGCGAAGAGGCGCGCAGGAACCGGCCGACCGCGGTGATGCGCGGATCGCGGCGCAGCTTGCGGGTGGCCTCCCACTCGGCACGGGCGGCCGGATCACGCTCGAGCAGTTCCGCGAGGCGGAGATCGGCGTCCTGGACCATGGAGCGGAACTTCAGGCAGCTGAAGCTCGCGCCGTCCCGACCGACGCGGCGATGCGCGTAGAACACCGGCCCCCCGTCGCGCGCGACCAGCAGGGCAATCACAGCCATCGCGGGCGCGAACAGCACCAGCAGCAGCGCCGCGCCGACGACATCGAGCGTGCGCTTGGCGGCGTCGCGCAGAAAGAAGCGCGGTTGCGGGACGGGGCAGGCGGGCCCGAGATCGTTCGCGGCGGCGGCCAGCGGCGGCGTCGGGTTCGCCGGTGCAAGCGCCAGTTGCAGCGGCTCGATGCCAGACACCGTCTGATCGGTATTCCCCACGTCGCGGGCTTCCGCAGAAAACATCACTTCTTCCCTTCACGACCGGCGCTCGGGCCGGCACGGTCCGCAGCATGGCGGTGGGGCACGTCGGTATTCGGACGGAGTCGGGGCGGGATTGTGGCGGTGCAAAATGAAACGATCACGGGATGGCTGGCGTGGCTGGTCGCGGCGCTGATCGGTCTCGCCCTCGCCTTCGCCCTCCTGCCGATCGCGTTCCTGCTGCCCTCGACGGGGCAGGACTGGCGCCTTGCCGGCGATATCGCCCAACACGTGGTGGCTCAGCGCTATTTCATTGCCAGCCCTTGGGGCTGGCCGCTGCTGGTCGCGCCGACGCTCGGCGCGGGCGGCACCAACATCGCGCTCGCCGACGGCATCCCCGTGCTTGCCCTGCCGCTGAAACTGATCGCGCCGATGGGGCCGGCGGGATTGCACGGGATCGGGATCTGGCACGCGATCGTTGTGGTGCTCCAGCCGGTCGCAGCGGTGTGGTGCCTGCGCCAGGCGGGCGAGCGGCGGCTGATGCCGGCGATCGGCGTGGCGCTGGCAGCCGCCGCCATGCCGGCTTGGCTGGCGAGGCACGGCCACGCGGCGCTGATGGGGCACTTCATGCTGCTGCTGGCGCTCGGCACCTATCTGCGGCTGGTGCGTGACTCGTCCGCCGCTGTCTGGGCCTGGGCTGTCGCGCTCTCGCTCCTTGCCCTGCTGACCCATCCGTATCTCGCGCTGATGGTGTTGGCGCTGCTGGCGGCGGTGCCGGTGACGCTGCTGGTTCGCAAGGACGCCCGCTGGCTGGCCGCCGCCCTCGGCACAGCGGCCTGCGTGCTTGCCGTGGCGCTCGCGCTCGCAACGCTCGGCTATCTCGGCGCAGCGGGGGAGGGCGGCTATGGCCTTTACGCGCTGAACCTGCTTTCGCCGGTCTGGCCGGCGCGTTCGGCGCTGCTGCCGATCGTCGCGGCCGAGGTCGACGCCACCGGCATGGGCGGCTGGGAGGGCTACAACTGGCTCGGCGCCGGGATGCTCGCCGGGCTGGTGGCGCTGGCGCTGCGCCGGCGTGCGGCTGTGGCCGGTGCGGTACGACGGCACGCAGGGCTGGCGCTGGCGCTGCTCGCGCTGACGCTGATCGCCGTGTCGTTCCGCGTCGGCTTGGGCGATCGGGTCGTGCTGGATCTCGGCCCGCCACCCGCGATCCTCGAGCAGTTCCGGGCTTCGGGCAGGTTCTTCTGGCCGGTCGGCTATGCCGCCCTCATCGGCATGGCGGTGCTGCTCGCGCGCATCCCGCGCACCGGACCCGCCCTGGTGCTGCTGCTCGGCCTCGTGCAGTGGGCGGACGCCGGGCCGAATCGCGCCGCGCTCGCATCCTGGGCGGCGCACCGCCTCCCGTGGAGCGTCGACACGGCGGCGCTGCGCCCGGCCATCGCCGAGGCGCGCACGCTGACGATCCTGCCGAGCTGGGTCTGCATCCCGCCCGAGGGCCATGCCACGCGCGAGCGGGTGCAGGAGCTGCTGCTGCTCGCCTCCGAGCGCGCGGTGCCGGTCAACACCATGCAGCTCGCGCGCTGGCGCGACCCGCCGCACTGCACCGATGCCGCGACCGCCGCGGCGCCGCTCGCGCCCGGTGAACTCCGCCTTGTGCTGCCCGAGGCCGCGGCGCTGCTAGGCGACGCGCCCGAGTGCCATGCGCTCGGCGGACTGATCGCCTGTCGCGGCCCCCGTTGAGGGCGGCTCGCTCGGCAGGTGCCGTTCGACGAGGTAGAGCGGACGGCCCTTGGTCTCGTTGAACACCCGGCCGAGATACTCGCCGATGATGCCGAGCGTGATCAGCTGCACGCCGCCGAGGAACAGCATCACCGTCATCAGGCTCGGGTAGCCGGCGACCGGGTTGCCGAACAGCAGCGTCCGCACCACCACCACGGTGCCGTAGATCAGCGCGACCGCGGCGGTGAAAAGGCCGAGATAGGTCGCGACCTTGAGCGGGGCGACGGTGAAGCTGGTGATCCCTTCGAGCGACAGGTTCCAGAGCTTCCACCAGTTCCACTTGGTCCGCCCGGCCGCGCGCGGGGCGCGGTCGTAGAGCACCGCGCGCGAGGGGAAGCCGACCCAGGCGAAGAGGCCCTTCATGAAGCGGTGCTGCTCGCGCAGCGTCAGCAGCGCATCCACCGCGCGCCGGCTCATCAGGCGGAAGTCGCCGGTGTCCTTGGGCAGGGTGACGCGGCCGCCGATCCGTTGCATCAGCCGGTAGAAGGCGGCGGCGGTGGCGCGCTTGATCACGCCCTCGCCATGCCGCATGCGCCGCTGCGCGTAGGCGACGTCCACGCCCTCGCGCCAGGCGGCGACGAGATCGGCGATCACCTCGGGCGGGTCCTGGAGGTCGGCGTCGATCACCACCACCGCCTCGGACCCGCGCGCGTGGTCGAGCCCGGCGGTGAGGGCGATCTCCTTGCCGAAATTGCGCGAGAGGTTGACCACCGCGACGCGGGGATCGGCCGCGCGCAGCGCCAGCATCACCGCGAGCGTGGCGTCGCGCGAGCCGTCATTGACGTAGACCACCTCCCAGGAGAGGCCGATCGCGTCCATTGCCGCGGTGACGCGGCGGTGGAACTCGGGCAGCACCTCCTGTTCGTCGAAGGCGGGCACCACCACCGAGAGCGCCGGGCGTGCCGCCGCCTCCGGCCGTGCCGGTCTGATCGAAGGGGCTGCTGTCTGAAGCATGGGTCTGTCCCGCGCGGGCGTCCGGTACGCCGCGGGCGGCAGGATAGCGCCCCTGAAGGCAGCCGGGCAGCGGGAAGATGGCAGCGCCGGGGCAGCGCCCGGCCGTCGGGTCAGTTGGAGGCGAGCTCGCGCGCTTCGAGCTGCGCCAGCTGACGGCGCATCGCGTCGAGCAGCACGTCGAGCCGGCCGCCGCCGCGCTGGATCACCGCGCTGTATTCCGAACGCTGCGTGATGCGCAGCGAAGTGCCTTCGGCGATGAGATCGACGATCAGCGGCCGACCGGAGGCTTCCGATACCAGCCAGTCGAGCATCACTGGCGGCTGGCTCGGCCGGTTGACGGTGGTCGCAACCGAGACGCCATCCTCGCCGCGGGGCTGCGCCCGGCCGACCTCGAAGGTCACGCCCTGGAGCTCGCCAAATCGGGCGGACAGGTTGCGCACCAGGGTCTCCTCGAACAGCTCAAGGAACTGGCCGCGCTGCGCCTCGGAGGCGGTGCGCCAGTGCCGGCCGAGCACGAACTGGCCGACGCCGCGCACATCCACCGCCTCGCGCAGGAGGCGCGCAACCTCGGCCCGCTTCTCGGGCAGCGGCGTATCGCTGTCCAGCACGGCGACCAGCGCCTTGCCCTGCGCCTCGATGAAGGCCGCCGCGCGGCTGGCGCGGTCCTCCGCCCAGGCGCCGGTGACGGGCAGGGCGGCGAGCAGGCCGGTCAGGAACACCCGTCGCTGCATGGTCAGGTCCTCGTCCTCACTCCGGCCGGAACCGCCAGTCGAAGAAGCGACGCCGCGGCGGGGACTCGTCGAGGATGTCCCGCGCCCGCTGTTGCTGATAGACCGAGCGCAGCGCGGCGTAGGGATCGAGCCGTTGGCGCAACTCGTCGATCGGCTCGATCAGCTGTTCGCGCGTGTCGATCACCTGTGTGGCGGTGCGTGTGATGCGCAGCGCCCGGACGGTATCGCCCTGACCGATGTAATCCCACGGATCGGTTGCTATATCGATGCTGCGGCCGAACACGTCACGCAGGTTCGACGGCCCGAGCAGCGGCAGGACGATGTAGGGCCCGCCATTGGTGGTGCCGGCCCAGACGGCGAGCGTCTGGCCCATGTCCTCGTATTGCGGCTCCAGGCCGAGGTCGGTGGCGAAGTCGAAGACGCCGAGGATGCCGACGGTGCTGTTGACCACGAACCGCGCGATCGCCTTGCCGGCCATCTCGGGCTTGCCCTGCAGCAGCTGGTGCGCCGCGGTCTTGGGCAGAAGCAGATTGTCGATGACGTTGCCGATGCCGCTGCGCACGGGCTGCGGCAGGAACAGCCGGTACGCTTCGGCTGCCGGGCGCAACAGCATGATGTCGAACGCGTCGTTCACCGCGTAGGTGACCCGGTTCAGCGGTTCGAGCGGGTCGTTGGTCTCGAAATACTCGGCCCGCGCCTCGGGCTCGCTTTCCGGCGGAACAGTCGCGCATCCGGCCGCAAGGCCGGTCGCGAGCAGGGCAACGAGACGCAGGGCGGTGGGGTGCATCAGGACGATCCTGCTCACGACAATGGGCACGAAACAGCTGAGCCGTAAGCGAGCCTTATCACGTCAGCACGCGCCGGAGGAGAGGACCCGACCCGTCACCGCGCGCGACGGACCGCCGATCGCACCCTATCCGCACGCGGCAGCGTGTAGCACATACATGTTAGTGAAGCGTTATGCGCCCCGCTCACGAATTTTCCTGCCCGGCCTTCTGGAGCGGCCTCGGGCCGACACCCAAGATCTTGCATCGGCTGGGCGCGCGCGCCATTCAGCCCTCCGCCGCATCAGGAGCGCGATCGTGACCGCTGTGACCTCCCCGTCCGTGCTTGCGCGCTGGGCCGCCGGCCCGCGTGGCGCCGTGCCGCCGATTGGCGACCCCGTCCTGCCGGTGCCGAAGCTCTCCTTCGAGTTCTTCCCGCCCAAGACCGAGGCGCTGGAGCAGCAGCTCTGGGCCTGCATCCGGCGCCTGGAACCGCTCGCCCCGCGATTCGTCTCCGTCACCTACGGCGCGGGCGGCACGACTCGCGAGCGCACCCATGCGACGGTGGCGCGAATCGCCGCCGAGACCGCCCTGACGCCGGCGGCGCACCTGACCTGCGTCGGCGCAACCCGCGACGAGGTCGATGCGGTTGCGCGCGCCTACTGGGAGGCCGGCATCCGCCACATCGTCGCGCTGCGCGGCGATCCGCCCGCCGGGGTGACATCGTACGAGCCGCATCCGCAGGGCTATGCCTTTGCCGCCGACCTGGTGGGGGGGCTGCGGCGGATCGGCTCCTTCGAGATCAGCGTCGCGGCGTATCCCGAGACCCACCCGGCGGCGGCGAGCGCGGCTGCCGACCTCGACAACCTCAAGCGCAAGATCGATGCAGGGGCGACCCGGGCGATCACACAGTATTTCTTCGATACAGATGTCTATCTCCGATTTCTCGACCGATGCCTTGCGGCGGGGATCAGCGTGCCGCTGGTCCCCGGCATCCTGCCGGTGACCAACTTCGCCCAGGTCGTGAAGTTCAGCGCCATCTGCGGCGCTTCGGTGCCGGGCTGGCTCGCGCGGCTGTTCGAGGGGTTGGACGCCGATCCGGAGACACGGCGCATGGTGGCGGCGGTGGTGGCGGCCGAGCAGGTGCGCCGGCTCCAGGCGGCCGGGGTGGACGAGTTCCATTTCTACACCCTGAACCGCCCCGACCTGGTCTATGCGATCGCGCACATCCTGGGTGTGCGCGCGGTGGCGCACGCCGGCTGAACCGACGTCAATCGTCCCAGAACGGCGCACGCCCGGCGAGGGCGTCCCACGCCTCGGCCGCATCCTCGCGCGCGTGTGCCGCCTTGGCCGCCACCCAGCCCTGCACCACCCCGGCGGCCCAGGCGCGGCCCGGCTCGCGCTTGGCGAGCGAGCGCATCAGCCCGGCCGCGACCGCCGTGTCGTTCAGGTGGCCGAGCGCGTCCTGTACCGCGCCGACCGCCTTCTGGAAGCGCCGCCGTTTCTTCGCCCCGTAGAGCCCGCCGAACAACTCGCCCGCGTAGCGCATGCGCTTGGCCTGGATGCGCAGCCGATGCAGCGCCGGAATGTCGAGCTGCGCGAAGCCCTCGCCCGCTCGCATCAGCCGCTTGTACCGGCGGCTCAGCGCGGCGGCGGCGAACTCCTCGAGCGGGGTGTCGCGCAGCGCGGCCGCCTCGGCATCGTTGCCGGCGCGCCAGGGCGGGGCCGCGACGGCGGCGGCGAGATCGAGCGTGAGCAGCCGGAACGGAGGCGCCGCCAGCACGGCGCGCACCTCCGCATAGGCCGATGCGCGCGCGGCTTCGGCGGCGCGGGCGAGGCTCGCAAGGGCGGGCTCGTCGGGGAATGCGGCGACGATCTCGCCGAGCGCGCCGGCGATGAACACGTCCCAGTCACGCGCCGGGCCGAGCGCGCGGGCGAGCATGCCGAGCCGGTGCTTGAGGTCGGTCACGGCCGTGCAGCCGATCGCGGGGCGGAACAGCGTCAGCGCCGAGCGCAGCCGCCGGATCGCCACACGCGCCTGGTGGACGCCCTCGGGGTTCGACCCCTCCTCGGCGATCGGCGCGGCGGCGAGCAGGGCGAGCGTGAGCTGGCCGATCGCGCGGCGGGCGCCATCCTCCACAGTCTCGGTGCCGGTGAGGTCGGGCGGGCCGCGCCAGAGCGGCCGGGCCGGCACGCCGAGCGCGACCGCGCGCGCCTCCTCGGCAAGGCTCGCTGCCGGGACCGCCACCGGCCAGTCGGCGGCGAGCGCGCGCAGCAAGTCCACCCCCTCGGCAAGCGCTTCCTCCGGCAAGGCAAGGCTCAGCCGCGCAAAAGGGCGTTCGGCGGCGACCGCGCGGAGTTGTCCGGCGAACAGCGTCGCGGTCATGCCGCCGGCGAGTCGGAGCGTCTGGCGCCGACCCGAGGCGGCCGCCACGGCCGGCAACGGCGGCTCCTCGGCGGCCTTCGGGATCAGCCCTGCGAGCACGGCGGTGTCGGGTCCGGGCCGGGCGAGGCGGGTCTCCGCCAGCACGGGCGAAGGGCGGGCAGGTTCGGCGCGCGCGTCCTCGCCCGGCAGGCCGCGCAGCAGTCGTTGCACCGCGCCCCGCCCACGCGGCTCGACGGCGAGCGCGAGCCCCTCGGCGGCCAGAGCCCCCTCAGCGGTGTCGTGGAACACGAGGGTCGCCTCCGCGCCGCGCGCCTGGCCGAGCCGCCGGGCGGCGAGCGCGGGATGGCGCAGCAGCGCCGCCGCTGCCTCCGGCGCGACCGCGAGTTCGAAGGCGATCAGGCGGGCCTGCGGCGCCTCCATCTGCGGCGCGGCACCGGAGGCGTCCGGGCTCACGGCGCGGGTTTCGGCAGGTCGCGCGGGCAGAGGAAGCGCACCAGCCGCGCATTGCCCTCGGCGAGGCCCCACCAGGGTGTGGCCACCGCGAACTCGGCGAGCGCGGCGGTCGGGTAGCGTTCGGCGAGCCGCAGCGCATCGATGCCGCCGCGCGCCATCGCCGTCGGGCCGGCGAGCGCGAGGGCGAGGTTGTGCAGCCCCGGATTGTGGCCGATCACCAGCACGCTGCGCGCGGTCTCGGGCACCGCGTGCAGCAGGTCGAGCAGCTTGCGCGCCGGCGCGAGATAGAGCGCCTCGAGAGTGTCGATCACCGGGCTGTCGTCGAACGGCTCGATCAGTGCCAGCGTCTCCTGGGTGCGCCGTGCCGAGGACACCAGTACGATGTCGGGCGCGAGGCCGAGGCCGCGCATCTCGCTGCCCATGGCGGTGGCGTCCGCCCGTCCGCGCGCATTCAGCGGGCGGTCGTGATCCGGCAGCGACGGATCGTCCCAGGAGGACTTGGCGTGGCGGAGCAGCAGCAGCTGGCGCATGGAGGGTGGGAAGAGGTCGCTGTCCTGGTGAGAGCGGCCTCGACCATGGCACGATCCGCGTCTTCCGTCTGCCCCGGCTGCGGCAGAAGCGCAGCCGGTCCGGCGTCAATGCCCTAGGGGCGATGGCCGAGCCCGGACCGCTGCGGCCACAACGAGCGCGACCAGGGCTCCGGCGAACAGGGCGACGGCGTGCGGTTCGGGGACCGACATGGCGACGATCGCGAAGGGCGTGGCCCAGTGGACGCGGGCGGTGTCGTCGGCGTTGCCGGCAAGCCAGCGGATGCTCAGGGTGTCCATCGGGCCGATGAAGCCGAGGAAGCCCTCACGAATCCTGTACGTGTGATCCGTCATCGGCAAGGAATCCCAGGGCAGCGTGAACCCGTTGACGGACACGGGGTATTGGCGGTCGCCGTAGCCGACATACCACGAGAACAAGCCGCCGAAGCCGAGGATGGGCTGGGCGAACGTCGCCTCGAAGGTCTGCACGCCGAGGCAGGGGTAGACAGCCGTATAGCAGCCGAAGGTCGCCGCGACGTCGGATGGACCCAGGGCGAACAGCCCGCCCGATGACCACGACCCTGGCGGTTCGCCGTGCCCGCTGAGAAAGGCGCTCCGCGGCCGTTCGCCGCCTTCGTTCCAGATCGATCCGCCACCAGGCGGCGGCCCCTCGGGGACGTCCACGGTTTCGTTCAGATCGGTGAACGTGCCCCAGGCATCGGACATGACCGGCGCGTGCAGCGTCAGCGGTACGAGCTTCACCGCGCCGAGACTGCCGGCCGCGCTCAGCCATGCGGCCGCGTCGAGATAGGCCGTGGCGGCACGCGCCGCAGGCGGTTCCGCGACCATGCCGCCCAGGGTGAGCGACAGCAGGGCACCCGCCAAGGTCGACCGTGATTTCATGTTCCCCTTCTCCCCATCAGCAAGAACAACACAACGATAACAAAAATGGCGTAGATCGTCGCAGTATTTTTGCGACATTCTGCGCCAGAATCGGACATATTACTTACAGTTGTATGGGCAGTCCGGCAGACGAGGATCGTTGGACCTCTACTCTTTTTTGGCGAAGATTTGGGGCGCAGCCTTGCCGTCGGTTGTGGGTCTCGGCGACGCGATTGATCACAGACCTGTCAGTCCGCCCTCGCGGCGCACGTGGTCGCGCCCATGTCTCGCGCGCGGAAAAAGGAATGGTGCAGTGACAGTGCTGGTGTTCGGGGCCACGGGAGGGATCGGCGGCGCGCTGGCGCGCCGGCTCGTCGGATCGGGCCTTCCTGTGCATCTGGCCGCGCGCGATGCCTCGGCCCTCGGTGCGCTCGCGGCAGAGCTCGGGGCGCCGTTCTCGGTCACGGATGTCCTCGACGAAACGGCGCTTGCGCGCACGGTCGCGGCGGCCGCACCGGATGGACGGCTCTCCGGTCTCGCGTTCTGCGTCGGCTCGATCGTGCTGAAGCCGCTCGGCCGTGCGACGAGCGCCGATCATCTGGACGCCTACCGGCTGAACGTGATCGCCGCCGCGCGCGCCGTCGCCCTGGCGGCGGAGCCGCTGAAGTCCGGTCAGGGGGCGGTCGTGCTCTTCAGCTCGGTGGCGGCGCGTGCCGGCTTCCCGAACCATTCGGTGATCGGCCCGGCGAAGGCCGCGGTCGAGGGGCTCACAGTCGCGCTGGCGGCGGAACTCGCGCCCGCCGTGCGCGTCAATTGCATTGCGCCGAGCCTGACCCGCACGGCGATGGCCGCGCCGCTCACGGGCAATCCCGCGATGGCGAAGGCGATCGCGGCACAGCATCCGATCCCCCGCCTCGGCGAGCCCGAGGATGCGGCGGCCCTGGCTGCCTTCCTGCTCGGCTCCGAGAGCGGCTGGATCACCGGGCAGGTGTTCGGCGTGGATGGCGGGCGCGCGAGTGTAAGGAGCAAGGGATGATCGGACGCAGACTGTTTCTCGCCGGACTGGCACTCGCACCGGGCGCGCTGATGGCCGCACCGCTGACCGCGGCGATCCCCGAGAGCGGTCGGCTCGCGTTCCGCGTGCTGCGCAACGACAGCGCGATCGGCACCCACACGCTTGTCTTCACGCCCGAGGGCGAGGCCGTGCGCGTCGAGATCGCGATCGAGCTCGCCGTGCGCGTGCTCGGCATTCCCGTTTATCGCTACAGCCATCGCAACACCGAGCGCTGGACGGGCGACCGGCTGCTGCTGATCGACAGCACCACCGACCGGAATGGCCGGCCCTATCGCGTGCAGGCGCGCGCCTCCGGCGAGGGAATCGCGGTCGAGGGCACGGAGGGAGGGCGCTATGTCGCCCCCGGCGATGCGGCCTCGACCTCCTATTGGCACGCGCGGTTCCTGCGCACGCGGAAGATCGACACCCAGGGCGGGCGGCTGCTCGGCACGACGATCGAGGATCTGGGCGAGGAGGCGATTCCGATCGGCGGCCGCACGGCACCGGCGCGGCGCTTCCGCGTTTCGGGCGACCTCACGCTCGACATCTGGTACGACCGCGCCGGCGCCTGGTCGGGCCTGCTGTTCGCCAGCGAGGACGGCTCCACCATCCGCTACGTGCGCACGTGACCGGACCTGTCCTGCGCGTGGTGCTGGGTGACCAGTGCTCGCGCGCGCTCTCGGCTCTCGCCGATCTCGACCCGGCGCGCGACGTGGTGCTGATGGCCGAGGTGATCGGCGAGTGCACGTATGTGCGCCACCACCGCCAGAAGATCGCTCTGGTGCTCTCGGCGATGCGGCACTTCGCGCGCGCGCTCGCCGCGCGCGGTGTGCGCCTGGACTATGTGCGGCTCGACGATGCGGACAACAGCGGGACCCTGCGCGGCGAGGTGATGCGCGCCGTGGCGCGTCATCGACCGACGCGCATCGTCGCGACCGAGCCGGGCGAATGGCGCGTGCGCGAGGACATGCGCGGCTGGGGCGAGGCCGCCGGTGTGCCGGTGGAGATCCGCGACGACACGCGCTTCATCTGCTCGCGTGCCGAGTTCGCCGCTTGGGCCGAGGGGCGCAAGGCGCTGCGCATGGAGTACTTCTACCGCGAGATGCGCCGCCGTACCGCTCTGCTGATGGACGGCGACGGTCCCGTCGGCGGGCAGTGGAACTTCGACGTCGAGAACCGCAAGCGCCTGTCGGGCGATGTACGTCCGCCGGCGCCGCTCCGCATCGCACCGGATGCGATCACGCGCGAGGTGATCGATCTCGTCGCGGCGCGGTTCCCCGATCACTGGGGCGGGCTTGAGTCATTCGCTTGGCCCGTCACGGCCAAGGACGCCGAGGCCGCGCTCGACCGCTTCATCGCCGAGCGCCTGCCGCGCTTCGGCGACTACCAGGACGCGATGGCCGAGGGCGAGAGCACGCTGTTCCACTCGCTGCTCTCCACCAGCCTGAATCTCGGCCTGCTGCTGCCGCTGGATGTGTGTCGGCGTGCCGAAGCGGCATGGCGCGACGGCCGCGCCCCCTTGAATGCGGTCGAAGGGTTCATCCGCCAGATTCTCGGCTGGCGCGAATACGTGCGCGGCCTCTACTGGCTGAAGATGCCCGGGTATGTGCGGATGAACGCCCTCGACGCGGACCGGTCGCTGCCGGCGTTCTACTGGACCGCCGACAGCGGCATGGCCTGCGTGGACGCCGTGGTGCGCCAGACGCGCGACCTCGCCTACGCGCACCACATCCAGCGGCTGATGGTGACCGGCAACTTCGCCCTGCTCGCCGGCATCGACCCGGTGGAGGTGAACGACTGGTACCTGTGCGTCTATGCCGATGCGTTCGAGTGGGTGGAGCTGCCGAACACGCACGGCATGGCGATCCATGCGGATGGCGGGATCATGGCGTCGAAACCCTACGCGGCATCCGGCAAGTATATCGACCGTATGAGCGATCACTGCCGACATTGCCGTTACGATGTGCGCGAGGCGGTGGGTCATCGCGCCTGTCCGTTCAACGCGCTCTACTGGGACTTCCTCGCGCGGCACAGGGCACGGTTCGAGTCCAACCCGCGCATGGCGCAGATGTACCGGACCATGGATCGGATGGAGGACACAAAGGTCGCGGCGATGCGACGCCAGGCGACGGCGTTCCTCGATCGCGTCGCCCCGCGCAAGGCGGCCGCGGCATGAGCAGGCCGCGCCCCGCCCGGCCCGAGGAGGGGCTCGCCTGGATCACCGGCGCCTCCTCGGGGATCGGCCGGCAACTCGCGCTCGAGCTCGTCGCGCGCGGCTGGACCGTCGTCGCGACCGCACGGCGCGAGGCGG
>CALKJX010000125.1 GCA_937995555.1 uncultured Elioraea sp. | reverse complement strand
GGCGCCCCGCGTACCTGGTGCCGCGCGAGATGCTGTAGCGGCGCTCGGGCCGGTGCTGCGGCACGGCGCTTGCGTGCCGAGGCGCACCGCATTCGGAGAAGATTCATATGCTGCGCAGCCATGGCCGCTACGACTACTCGGGCATCACCGAGCGGGCGGACTATGCGTGGCCGGACGAGCGGCGGCTTGCCGTCTATCTGGGCATCAATCTCGAACACTTCGCCTTCGGCGAGGGCCTCGGTGCCGAACTCGCCCCCGGCGGGCCGCCGCTCGACGTGCTGAACTTCGCCTGGCGCGACTGGGGCAACCGCGTGGGCGCATGGCGCATTCTGGAGCTGCTCGACGAGCTGCGCCTGCCCGCCTCGATGCTGGTGAACAGCGCGATGTACGCCTACGCGCCGAGCCTGATGGCGGCGATCCGCGCGCGGGGCGACGAGATCGTGGGCCACGGACGCACCAACAGCGAGCGCCAGTCGGTGCTCGACGAGCCGGCCGAGCGGGCGCTGATCGCCGAGGCGACGGCGACGATCGCGCGCCACGCGGGGCGCGCGCCGCGCGGCTGGCTCAGCCCCTGGATCGCCGAGAGCGCCGTCACGCCTGATCTGCTGAAGGAAGCAGGCTACGCCTACACGCTGAACTGGTGCATGGACGACCAGCCGGTGTGGATGCGCACGCGCGCCGGTCCCCTCCTCTCGATACCGTATCCGCAGGAGGCGAACGACATCCCCTCGATCGTCGCGCGCAAGGACGGGGCGGCGCAGTTCGCCGACATCCTGATCGACACCTTCGACGAGATGCTGGCGCAGTCCGCACGCCAGCCGCTCGTGATGGGGATCGCGCTGCATCCCTACATCGTCGGCCAGCCGCATCGGCTGCGTCACCTGCGCCGCGCGCTGCGCCACATCGTCCGCGCGCGCGAGCGCATCTGGCTCACCACCGCGGGCGCGATCCACGACCATATGGCAGCACTGCCCGCCGGCACCGTGCCGGGCGATCCGCGCCTCGGTTGAGCCACCGAAGGCGCGCGGATAGGGTGCCCGCGCATGCTCGCCCGCCTCGCCAGCTTCGCCTTCCAGGGCATCGAGACCGTTCCGGTGGAGATCCAGGTGCAGGTCGCACCCGGGCTGCCGGCCTTCGCCGTGGTCGGCCTGCCCGACAAGGCGGTGGGCGAGAGCCGCGAGCGCGTGCGCGCGGCGATGACGTCGATCGGGCTGTCGCTGCCGCCCAAGCGCATCCTGGTGAATCTCGCCCCGGCCGACCTGCAGAAGGAAGGCAGCCATTTCGACCTGCCGATCGCGCTCGCGCTGCTCGCCGCCATGGGCATCGTGCCGATCGAGGACCTCGCCGAGCATGCGGCCCTCGGCGAACTCGGGCTCGACGGCAGGCTCGCCCCGGTGGCCGGCGTGCTGCCGGCGGCGATTGGCGCCGCGTCGCGCGGCCTCGGGCTGATCTGCCCGGCGAGCCAGGGCGCGGAGGCCGCCTGGGCGGGCGAGGTGCGCGTGCTGCCGGCCGAGTCGCTCCTGCACCTGATCAACCATTTCCGCGGCGACCAGATCATCGCCCCGCCCGATCGCCCTGCCCTGCCGCCAGCCGCGCCGGGACCCGACCTCATCGACGTGAGGGGCCAGGAGACCGCCAAGCGCGCCCTCGAAGTGGCGGCCGCCGGCGGCCACAACCTGATCCTGATCGGCCCGCCCGGTGCGGGGAAGTCGATGCTGGCCGCGCGCATGCCCGGCCTCTTGCCGGAGCTCACGCCGGCGGAGGCGCTGGAGGTCAGCATGATCCATTCCGTTGCCGGCATGCTGCGCGACGGAAAGCTGGTCACGCGCCCTCCGTTCCGCGACCCGCACCATTCGGCGTCCCAGGCCGCACTGACGGGCGGCGGGCATCGCGCGCGGCCGGGCGAGATCAGCCTCGCCCATCGCGGCGTGCTGTTCCTCGACGAGCTGCCCGAGTTCCCGCGCCAGACGCTGGAGGCGCTGCGCCAGCCGCTGGAGACCGGGCGCACCACGGTCGCGCGCGCCTCGGCGCATGTGACGTATCCGGCACGGTTCCAGCTCGTCGCGGCGATGAACCCGTGCCGCTGCGGCCATCTCGGCGACCCCGCGCGCGAATGCGCCAAGGCCCCGCGCTGCGGCGAGGAGTACCAGGGGCGGCTGTCGGGACCCTTGCTGGACCGCATCGACCTGTTCGTCGAGGTGCAGCCGATCGCGCCGGCGGAACTGACGCGCGTGCGGCCGGGCGAGGCCTCGGCTGCCGTGGCTGCGCGTGTCGCGGCGGCGCGTTCGCGCCAGCGCGCGCGCTACGGCGCGGACGGGCCCGCCAGCAACGCCGAGGCCGACGGCGAGGTGCTGCGCACGACGCTCAACGCCGAAGCCGAGGCGCTGGCGCTGGCCGAGCAGGCGGCGGCGCGGCTCCGGCTCTCGACGCGCGGCTTCGCGCGCACGCTGCGCGTGGCGCGCACGCTCGCGGATCTGGCCGGGAGCGGCACGGTGAAGCGGCTGCATGTGGCGGAGGCGCTGACCTGGCGGGCGCGCGGGGTGCGG
>CALKJX010000124.1 GCA_937995555.1 uncultured Elioraea sp. | reverse complement strand
GCCTCGTCCTCCTCGACGGTCGCGAGGGTGAAGGCGCGGCCCGACAGCCCCGCCCGGCCGGTGCGGCCGATCCGGTGCACGTAGTCCTCGGCATGGAAGGGCACGTCAAAATTGAACACGTGGCTGAGCCCGCCGATGTCGAGGCCGCGCGCGGCGACGTCGGAGCAGACCAGGATCTTGATCTCGTCGGCCTTGAACTTCTCGAGCGTCTCGGTGCGCTTGGGCTGGGTCATGTCGCCATGCAACATCCCGGCGTTGAAGCCGTGGCGCGACAGGCTGCGATAGAGCACATCGACATCGCGCTTGCGGTTGCAGAACACCAGGGCGTTCTTCACGTCCTCGCTGCGCAGCAGCCGCCGCAGCGCCTCGCGCTTGTCGTGCTCGCGCACCACCGCGAGATGCTGCGCGACGGTGGAGGCGACCGTGGCCGGCGGGGCGACCGTGATCTGCTTCGGATTGTGCAGGAAGGCATCCGCCAGTCGCTTGATCTCGGGCGGCATGGTGGCGCTGAAGAACAGGGTCTGGCGCATCCGCGGCAGCAGGGACACGATCCGCTCGACATCAGGAATGAACCCCATGTCGAGCATCCGGTCGGCCTCGTCGATCACCAGCACGCGCACGTCCGTCAGCAGCAGCCCGCCGCGCTCGAACAGGTCGATCAGCCGGCCCGGCGTGGCGATCAGCACATCCACGCCCTTGTTCAGCCGGGCGATCTGGTCGCCCATGCTCTCGCCGCCGATGATCAGGGCGTAGTCGAAGCGGAGATACTTCGCGTACTTGACGAAGTTGTCGGCCACCTGCGCGGCGAGCTCGCGCGTCGGCTCCAGGATCAGCGCCCGCGGCATGCGCGCCCGCGCCCGGCCGGACTGCATGATGTCGAGCATCGGCAGGGTGAAGGAGGCCGTCTTGCCGGTACCGGTCTGGGCCGAACCCAGCACGTCGCGGCCCATCAGCACGATCGGGATCGCCTGCTCCTGGATCGGCGTCGGATGCAGGTAGCCGGCATCGGCGACCGCCCGCAGCACCGGCTCGGAGAGCCCCAGATCGGCGAAGGTGGTGCGCGGCGCGGCCGGCGGCGGGCCGGCTTCGGCGGCGGGCAAGTCCAGGGCGGTGTCCGGCGCGGCGTCGTCGCCGGAAAGGGCAATGGGGTCGGTCACGGATCGTCCGGTCAGGCGAGGCTCGGCGCGGTGCGCGCCCCTCACGCCCAGCCGCACTAGGGGAGAGGCGGCCGGACGTCAAGGAAAACCGGGGCGTTGGGGCGGCTCGACACCGTGCACGGCTTGGCGAGCACGCCGTCGCGGGCCAGGATCGACGCCGCATGTCCGACGCGCCCCTGCCGCTTGTCCTCCTCCCCGGCCTGCTGGGCGATGCGGCCCTCTGGAGCCATCAGACGCATCATCTCGGCCGCGATCGCGCCGTCACCGTCGCCGACCTCCGCCACGACGACAGCCTCGATGCCATGGCCGCGCGGGTGCTGGCTGCCGCGCCGCCGCGCTTCGCCCTCGCGGCCCTGTCGATGGGCGGCTATGTCGCCTTCGCGATGCTGCGCGCGGCGCCCGAGTGTATCGCCCGGCTCGCCTTGCTCGACACCTCGGCGCGGGCGGATACCGACGACCAGCGCACACGTCGGCGCGTGCTGCTCGACCTCTCGCGGCGCGGCCAGTTCAAGGGAGTCACGCCGCGGCTGCTGCCCTACTACCTCCACCCCGACTGTCTTGCCGCCCCGGAACCCGGCGGCACGGTGATGGCGATGGCCGAACGGCTCGGCCCCGAGGTGTTCCTGCGCCAGCAGCACGCGATCATGCACCGGCCCGACAGCCGCGACCTGCTGCCGCGCATCGCCGCTCCGACACTTGTGATCTGCGGCCGCGAGGACGCCGCGACCCCGCTCGACCATTCCGAGGAGATCGCGGCCCTGATCCCCGGCGCGCGGCTGGCGGTGATCGAGGAGTGCGGCCATCTCTCGCCGCTCGAGCGCCCGCAGGCGGTCACGGCGCTGCTCCGGCTCTGGCTCGAAGGGGCGCTGCCGTGAGGAGGCTCCGCATCGCCCTGGTCGCGCACGACGCGAAGAAGCCCGAGCTCGCCGACTGGGCCGCCGATCACCAGGCGTTCCTCCGCCAGCACGCCCTGGTCGCCACCGGCACGACCGGCCGCATGCTGATGGAGCGTGTGCCGAGCCTCGCGATCGAGCGGCTGAAGAGCGGCCCGCTCGGCGGCGATCAGCAGATCGGCGCGCGCATCGTCGAGGGCGCGCTCGACCTCCTGGTGTTCTTCTGGGACCCGCTGACCGCCCAGCCGCATGAGCCCGACGTGCGGCCGCTGCTTCGCATCGCCCAGGTCTACGACATCCCGGTCGCGTGCAGCCGCGCAACCGCCACGCTGATCGTCCGCGGCCTCTCCGGAGCTCCCTGATGCGCCTCTTCGCCGCCTCGCTCGCGACCGAGACCAACACCTTCGCACCGATCCCGACCGATCGGCGCGCCTTCGTCTCGGCGTTCTATGCGCGTCCGGGCGAGCACCCGCCCTGGCCGACCCTCTGCTCGGCGCCGATGATCGCCGCGCGCGAGCTCACTGCTGCCGAGGGGCTGACGCTGATCGAGGGCACCGCGACCTGGGCCGAACCCGCGGGCCTGGTCGGCCGTGCCGCCTATGAGAGCCTGCGTGACGAGATTCTCGACCAGCTCCGCGCCGCCCTGCCGGTGGACATCGTGTTGCTCGGCCTGCACGGCGCCATGGTCGCGGACGGCTACGACGACTGCGAGGGCGACCTGCTCGCGCGCGTGCGCAAGATCGCGGGCCCTGGCTGCACGATCGGCGCCGAACTCGACCTGCACGCGCATCTGACCGAGACGATGGTGCGGGCGGCCGACCTGATCGTCTCGTTCAAGGAGTTCCCGCACACCGACTTCCTGGCCCGGGCGCGCGACCTCGCACGTCTGTGCCTCGCCCGCGCCCGCGGCGCGATCCGGCCAGCACCCGCCCTGTTCGACCTGCGCGCGATCGGCGGCTTCATGACCAGCCGCGAGCCGGGCCGGTCCTTCGTCGACCGATTGCTGGCCATGGAGGGGCGCGACGGCATCCTCTCGATCAGCGTCAATCACGGCTTCCAGGCGGCGGACGTGTACGATGTCGGATCCAAGGTGCTGGTCTATGCGGACGGCGACGCCGACGCAGCCGCACGGCTGGCCGAGAACTTGGGCCATGAGATCCTCTCCTGGGGCCGCTCAGGTGTGCCGCCGCACCCGAAGCCCGCGGAGGCGATCGCCGAGGCGCTGGCGCTCCCGGGTGGCCCCGTCGTGTTGGCGGATCGCTGGGACAATCCGGGCGGCGGTGTTGCCGGCGATTCGACGGTGCTGGTCGAGGCGCTGCTGGCCCGGCCGGAGATTCCCGCGGCCCTCGGCGCGCTCTGGGATCCGGTCGCAGCCTCGTTCTGCATCGCCGCCGGCGCAGGCGCGACACTGCCGCTGCGCTTCGGCGGCAAAGCGACGCCGGGCTCCGGCCGGCCGGTGGACGCGACCGTGCGGGTGCGCGCGGTGGCCGAGGATCTGCGCATCCCGTTCGAGCAAAGCGTGGTGTCGCTGGGCCCCTCGGCCGCGGTGTCGATCGGTGCGCTCGATGTGGTGCTGTCCAGCACGCGCGCGCAGACCTTCAACCCGGCCGTGTTCACCGAGCTCGGGATCGACCTCGCGGAAAAGAAGATCGTGGTGGTGAAGTCATCGAACCACTTCCACGCGGCTTTCGCGCCCATCGCGGCGAGCGTGATCTATGTCGACTGCGGCGGCCCCTTCCCGCCGGATACGACGCGGATTCCCTACACCAAGGTACGGCGACCGATCTGGCCGCTCGACCCGCACCCCTTCGCGGCCGTGGGTTAGCCGCGCTGCTCGGCGTGCTGGCGCTTGGTCAGCACCGTGCCGAGGATGGCGCCCACCATGGCCGCGGCGAAGAACCCGGCCGGCACGCTGGCCGTGGTCGCGGCGTAGACGAGGCCCGCGCCGAACACCAGAGGCACCAGGGCCAGGGCGGCGATCATCGCCGGAATGCCGGCGAGCGCCGCCAGCACCACGCCCAGCGAGGTGACGAAGGGGGCGAGCAGGATCATGAGCCAGACCGACATAACACCGAACTCCTGAGACCGGGCAACCGCCCTTGCGGGGTCTTCGACACGTCCTTGTTCGTCGCCAACGCTGGCGGACGCCGGATCATTCCCCGCATCGGGTTAACGCATCACCAAACCCGGTCTAGGGTCCCGGCGCAGTGACGGAGGACACACGATGGTGGCGACGGTCGTTTCACCCCGGATGATGCGGATCGGCGGCGGCGCGGTGGCGCAGGCGGCGGAGGTGCTGACCGCGCTCGGGCTCGCCCGCCCGATGGTGGTGACCGACCCGTTCATGGTCTCCTCCGGCCTCGTGCGCCGGCTGCTCGATCCGCTGGCCGCGGCCGGCATCGTCCCGCCCGTGTTCAGCGACACCGTGCCCGATCCGACCGACACGGTGGTCGAGGCAGGTGTGGCCGCGCTGAAGGCGGCCGGCGAGATCGACTGCCTGATCGGCTTCGGCGGCGGCTCCCCGATCGACACCGCCAAGGCGATCGCCATCCTCGCCGCCGGCGGCGGGAAGATGCGCGACTGGAAGGTGCCGCGCGCGGCCGATCTCGCCGCCCTGCCGGTCCTCGCCGTGCCCACCACCGCCGGCACCGGCAGCGAGGTGACACGCTTCGCCGTCATCACGGATACCGAACGGAACGAGAAGATGCTGATCGCCGGGCTCGCCGCCCTGCCGCTCGCGGCCCTGGTGGATTACGAGCTCACCTACTCGGTGCCACCGCGCACCACCGCCGATACCGGCATCGACAGCCTCACCCACGCGCTGGAAGCCTATGTGTCGAAGCGCGCCAACCCCTACTCCGACACAATGGCGCGGCGCGCGATGGCGCTGATCGCGCGCAACGTGCGCACCGCTTATGCCGAGCCCGCCAACGCCACCGCGCGCGAGGCGATGATGCTGGGGGCGACACTCGCCGGGCTCGCCTTCTCGAACAGCTCGGTCGCGCTGGTGCACGGCATGAGCCGGCCGATCGGCGCGCATTTCCACGTCGCGCACGGGCTCTCCAACGCCATGCTGCTGCCCGCGGTCACCGCCTTCTCACTGCCGGCTGCGTTGCCGCGCTACGCCGAGGCCGCGCGCGCCATGGGGATCGCGCACGAGGACGAGGGCGACCAGGCGGCGGCCGCCCGGCTGGTCGAGGAGCTGCGTGCGCTCAACCGCGATCTCGTGGTGCCGACGCCGCGCAGCTACGGGCTCGACGAGGCCGAATGGCGCGCGCTGATCCCGACCATGGCCGAGCAGGCGCTCGCGTCGGGCAGTCCGGCGAACAATCCGCGGGTGCCGAGCAAGGAGGAGATCATGGCGCTCTACGAGGAGGTCTGGGCGGGCTGATCCGCCCGGTCAGGCGCGCGCCGCTGCCCGCCCCGCAGCGATCCAGGAGGCCGCCCAGGCGGCGACCGCCCCGGCCGGGAGCGGGCGGCCCACCATCCAGCCCTGGGCGAGGTCCGCGCCGATTTCACGTGCCACCACCCAGGTCTGTGGCGTCTCGATCCCCTCGGCCACGACCACCAGCCCGAGCCCGTGCGCCATCCGCACCACGCTCGCGAGCGCCCCGCGCACGGTGCGGTCGGCCAAGGCCGCGACGACGAGCGAGCGGTCCAGCTTCATCTCGCTGAACGGCAGCGAAACAAGGCCGGTCTGCGAGGCGGAGAGGGTGAAGTCGTCGATGGAGACGCCGAAGCGATGGCCGCGCAGCCGGAGTGCCGCGTCGCGCACCGCGATCAGGTCGTGCGCGACCTGGCTCTCGGTGAGTTCGATGGTCAGCGCCTCGGGCGGCAGCCCGCCTTCCGCCACCGCCTCGGCGAGCTCGTCCGCGGTCGCCGGGTCGAGCAGCACGTCGAGCGGCAGGTTGAGCGCCATGGTGTAGCGGTGGCCGGCGCGATGCAGGGCCGCCATGTCGGCGACCGCGCGCCGCACCATGCGCCGCGCCAGGTCGGCGGCAAGCCCAGCCGTCTCGGCGAGCGGGATGAACTGACCCGGCCCGAGCGTGCCATGGCTGGGGTGCTCCCAGCGCGCCAGGGTCTCCAGCGCGAGCGGGGCGCCGTCGGCGAGCCGCACCTGCGGCTGGTAGCGGTTGACGATCGCCCCACCGGCGATCGCTCGCGCAAGCTCGCCTGCGGTGAGGCTGGGCGCCTCCTCCCGCGGCGTCGCGGCCAGACCGGCGAGCACCGTCCGCAGGTCATGCAACCGCTCCAGCGCGTCGAGCGCGCAGGCGGGGAGCCCGAGCCGGCGCGCCGCCGCAGCGATGCGCCCGGCGCGGCGCGGCTCGCCGACCACCAGGACCGGCGCGACCAGGTCCGGCTCGGCGAGCAGGCGCAGGAACCGGCCGAGCCCGCGGCCAGCGGCGGCGGCCTCGACGATGACGAAAGGTGGTGGTGCGGCGGCACGTGCCAGACGGGTCATGGCGGCATCGGTGGTCGGCACCACCAGCACCTCGCCATCGCCCTCCTGGGCGGCGATCCCGGCCAGCAGCCCGGCGGCGGCGCCGCGCGCGAGCACAAGCGGCGGCGCGCCGGGTGACGACCAGGGCGCCAACGCAGCCGCCGCCGCCGCGAAGCCCTTGGTCGGATCGCCGCCGGCCATGTTCCGTGCCCCACCCGAGTCTGTTAGCGTCACGCGCGTGCCCCGCTTGCCCCGCAGGCGTGCTGGGCTTGTCACAAGAAGCGTGACACGGATCACAGATAAAATGGCCCGCCGCCCGAAGAGTGTAAAGAAATGCTTCACGAGTCGCGCTTGATCCACCGCAGCCTGCGCGAGGCCCCGCCCGTCGCAGTTGCAGGCGACGGGCTCTGGATCACCGACAGTGCGGGCCGCCGCTATGCCGATGCCTGCGGTGGCGCCGCGGTCTCCTGCCTCGGCCATGCGCACCCGGCGATCGTCGCCGCCGTGCGCGACCAGGTCGGCCGGCTCGAATACGCGCATACCGGGTTCTTCTCGTCCGAACCGGCCGAACGGCTGGCCGAGGTGCTGCTCACCGACGCGCCTGCCGGGCTGAGCCACGCCTACATCGTCTCGGGCGGGTCGGAGGCGATCGAGGCGGCGCTGAAGCTCGCCCGCCAGTACTTCGTCGAGATCGGCGAACCGGGCCGCGCCCGCTTCGTCGCGCGGCGGCAGAGCTATCACGGCAACACGCTCGGCGCCTTGTCGGTCGGCGGCAACATGGCCCGCCGCGCGCTCTACGACCCGATCCTGATCCCGGCCGGCCATGTCGAGCCCTGTTTCGCCTATCGTTTCCGTCGGTCCGACGAGACCGAGGAGGAGTACGGGCAGCGCGCCGCCGACAGCCTGGAGGCCGAGATCGCGCGCCACCCGCCGGGCACCGTCGCGGCCTTCCTCGCCGAGACCGTGGTCGGCGCGACCGCCGGCTCGGTGCCGCCCGTGCCCGGCTATTTCCGTCGAATCCGCGAGATCTGCGATCGCCATGGCGTGCTGCTGATCCTCGACGAGGTGATGTGCGGCATGGGCCGGTGCGGCAGCCTGCACGCCTGCGAGGCGGAAGGGATCGCGCCCGACATCCTCGTCGTGGCGAAGGGGCTTGGCGCAGGGTTCCAGCCACTCGGCGCGCTGCTCGTGCACGAGCGGATCGTGCGCGCGCTGCGCGAGGGTTCGGGCGCGTTCCAGCACGGCCACACCTATGCCGCGCATCCGGTGGCCTGCGCGGCCGGGCTCGCGGTGCAGCAGGTGCTGCGGTCGGAGGGGATGATCGCGCGCGTCGGCGAACTGGGGCGAGGTCTCGAGGCGCGGCTGGTCGAGCGCTTCGGCAACCACGCCCATATCGGCGACATCCGCGGGCGCGGCCTGTTCTGGTCGCTCGAACTGGTCGCCGACCGCGCCTCGAAGACGCCGTTCGATCCCGCCCGCAAGCTGCACGTCCGCGTGCGCGGCGAGGCCATGGCGCGCGGGCTGCTGGTCTATCCGATGGGCGGCACGATCGACGGACGGAACGGCGACCATGTCACGCTGGCACCCCCCTTCACCGTGACCGAGGCCGAGCTCGACCTGATCGTCGCCCGGCTCGGCGACGCCGTGGACGCCGCCCTGGCCGAATGAACGAACCCGCACTCGACCGCGCGGCGATGGAGGCGTTCCTCCGCCGCGAGTATCCGCATGCCGGCTTCACGGATGGCCGGCTCGCGCTCGCCGACTATGCGCGCGGGCGCTGCCGGGTGCTGCTGCCGCTCGACGAGCGGAACATCCGCCCGGGCCCCTCGGTGTCCGGGCCCGCGATCATGGGCCTCGGCGACGTCGCCGCCTGGATCGCGCTCCTGTCAGTGATCGGGCCGGTACCGCTCGCGGTGACCTCGAACCTGACCGTGTCGTTTCTCCGTCCCGCGGGCCTCGCCGACCTCGCCTGCGCCTGCCGCTCACTCCGGGTCGGACGCCGGCTCGCGGTGATGCTGGCCGAGGTGACGCGCGCGGCCGAGGGCACGGACGTCGCGCACATGACGATCACCTACGCGATCCCCGACGGCGCGCGTTGAGGGTCAGTTCACCGGCCGCCAGACCTCCAGCGGCCAGCGCTGGAAGCTCCAGGCCATATCGATCTCGATCTGATCGACGACACGGTACCGGCAGCGCAGCAGAACGTCGCGGCGCACCAGCGCCGATCCGCGATTGGCGATCACGAGATCGAAGCGCTGCGCGTCGAGATAGCCCCCCACCTCCTCGGCAAGGCCCGCGAGTTCCCGCGCGATGGTCTCTCGCGGCAGCCAGAGCGGCTCAAGCAGCGGCGGCGGGTCGAGCGCGACATAGTCGGCAAAGTATTCGCTGTGCCCGGTCTCGGGCGCTGGCAGGCCGTCCAGCACGGCCAAGGCGGCCAGCTCCGTGGTGACAAGCGGCGCCGCGGCCGCCGCCATCAGCCGCTCGGCGGCCGCGAAGCGCGCCTCCGCCTCGGCGAAGCGGGCGGGATCGAGAGGGAACCATGGCGCGTTCAGCACGATGGCGAGCGGCAGGGCGAGCCCGAACGCGCGCTGCGGCACGGCGTCGCGCGCGCCCGCGCCGAGCACGGCGAGTGCCAGCGGCGGCGAGAGCAGGTGAAAGAAGTAGCTCATATGCGCGCCGGTATGCCCGCCGAGCACGACCAGCAGGGCGGCGAGCGCCGCGAAGGTCGCGAAGGTCCAGAACCCGGGCGGGCGCAGGCCGCGCGCGACGACGGCCGCCAGCGCCGCGAGCAGCGGCAGGCTGAAGACGGCCCAGTCGCGCGACTGGCGGAGAAGATGGCCGGTGTCGTAGACCGTGGCAGCGAGATTCGCCCCCAGCACCAGCACGGGGTAGCCGGGCAGCACGGAAGCGCACAGCACGAGCGTCGCGACGATGCCGCCGAGCGTGGCGATGCCGAAGGCCAAGCCGCGCCGCCAGGAGCGGAACAGGAACACGTAGGCCGCGACGACACCGGCGGGAAAGACGAAGTAGAGCTTGGTCACGAGACCCGACAGCGAGAACGCGAGGCAGACGGCGAAACGGCGCGGGTCCTCCGGCCGCGGCGCCGCGGCGGCATAGGCCGCCATCATCAGCGCGACCCCGATGCCGTCCGGCCGCACCGTCGCGCCGACCCAGTAGAGCCAGCCCGCCGCCACCAACGCGGTGGCGAACCCGGCGGTCACCCGGTCCACCCCCTCGCGGCGCAACAGCCGCCAGAGGAGCCCGCCTGCAAACGCGAAGCCAAGCCCGGCGACCGCGCGGTGCACCGCAAGCCCGGCGCCGAACAGCCAAGCGAACGGCACCACAGCCAACGGATAGACGATGCCGTAGAGATTGCCCGCCTCGGCGAGCGCGTCCAGCGCATACGGGTTGCGTCCGTCGAGCAGCGCGAGCGTGGTGACGATGAGCGCGCCCTCGCGCATCTCCTGCGGCGCCGGCGAGACCAGCATGCGCAGATAGATCAGCCCGAGCCAGGCGAAGCCGGCGACGGCGAAGGCGAGCGCCGCGCCCTCAAGCGCCGTCAGCGCGGGTGTGCTGCGCCCGACGGGCGCGGACGGAACGGCCATGCTGCGGTCCCCCGCGTGTCGGTTAAGCGCACGCGCGCGGCAACAGCGTGGCAAGCGATCATTGCCGGATCGTGATCGCGACCGGGCGGCGCTGCCATGGCCGCGCGCCCCCATGCCTTCCCACATCGGCGCCTGCCGTGGTGTCCGTCGCCGCCCGCCCCGCCCTTGCGCCGCCGACCTTCCTGCCCGACCTCGCCGGCCTCGCGGTCGTCACGCTGACCGCGTTCGGGGCGCGCGACCCGGCCGCCGGGCGATCCGATCGCCGATGCCTTCTCGGGCGCGCCTTACCCGCTGTGCTTCCTGGTGGTCGCCGGTCGGGTCGCGGCGTTCGGCGATGCGGCGGCGCAGCTTCGCGCCCCGTCTGTGCTGTCCGGTACGCTCGCGGTGCCGGTCGCTTTCCTCGCCGCGCACGACCTCGGCGGGCGCTGGGCCGGGCATGCGGCGGCACTGCTGACGGCGATCGCGCCCTTCGCGGTCACCCACGCGCAGGAAGCGCGTCCCCAAGCGCTCGCGATGCTGCCGGTTCGGCGACGGGTTGGCCGGCTCACCGTCGAACTGGAGCGCGCGCATCAGGGGCGGACGCTCGATCCGGCCCAGGTGCTGCCGGCGGCGGAGGCGTTCGCGGAAGCGGGCCCCGACGGCTGATGGTCGTGATCGGCCGATCCGGCCAGCACGAACCCACTGATCTCGCGGGCAGGCTCGCCGTCCTGGGCGAACCTTCATTGGCGCCGCCCTTCAGCCGGCAGGTATGGATTGCCGCCCTCGCGCCATCCGTCGATCGGCCCGGTTAGCGGAGCTCCGCATCGGCTGCGTCCACCCGATCGGACGACCGGCCCCTCGAGCCTCAGCCCGTGGCGGCGGCCGGCGCCTCGGTGCCTCGCCGCAACCGGTTCTCGCCGAGGAAGAGCAGGATGGGCGCAGCGATGAAGATCGAGGACGACGTGCCGACGACGATGCCGAACAGCATCGTCCAGGCGAAGCCCTCGATCGCACCGGTCGTCAGCAGCGCGAGCGGCAGCATTGCGAGGAACGCGGTAGCCGAGGTGCCGATGGTGCGCGACAGCGTCTCGTTGATCGAGAGATCGATCAGCTCTCGCAGCGGCATGGTCTTGTACTTGCGCAGGTTCTCGCGCATGCGGTCATAGACGACGACCTTGTCGTTCACGCTGTAGCCGATGATGGTCAGCAGCGCGGCCACCGTGGCGAGGTCGAACTCGATGCGCGTGACCGCGAGGAACCCGACCGCCTTGGTGACGTCGAGGATGAGCGTGACGACGGCGCCGACGCCGAACTGCCACTCGAAGCGGAACCAGATGTAGAGCAGGATCGCCAGCAGCGACATGCCGAGCGCGGTCATGCCGGCGGCGAACAGCTCGGCGGAGACGCGACCGCCCACCGCCTCGGTGCGCACGATCCGCGCGCCGGGCGTTGCCTGCTCCAGCGCGGCGCGCACCGCGGCAACGCTGCGCTGCTGCGCCGCCTCGTCAGCCTGCGCCTCCATGCGCACCAGCACCTCGGTCGGCGAGCCGAACTGCTGCAACGCCACCTCGCCGACACCGGCCTGCTGGAGTGCCGCGCGCATCTCGGCGAAATTGGCCGGCCCGGGCGTGCGCACCTCGACCAGCACGCCGCCCTTGAAATCGATCCCGTAGTTCATCCCCGGATAGAAGAACAGCACGACCGAAGCGACCGACAGGATCGCCGAGACCACGAGACCGAGAATGCGGCCCCGCATGAACGGGATCGCTGTGCCATCGGGAACCAGGCGAAACGGCATCGCGCGCCTCCTCAGACCGGCAAGGCCGCGGGGCGGCGCGCGCGCACCCACTGCACCATCAGCATGCGCACGAACACGATCGCCGAGAACATCGAGCAGAGGATGCCGACCGAGATGGTCACCGCGAAGCCGCGCACCGGCCCCGAGCCGAAGGCATAGAGCATCGCCATGGCCAGCAGCGTCGTCAGGTTGCTGTCCACGATCGTGGCGAAAGCCCGCTTGAAGCCGGCCTCCATCGCGTTCATCGGCGTTCGCCCGCGTTTCGCCTCCTCGCGGATGCGCTCGTTGATCAGGATGTTGGCGTCCACCGCCATGCCGAGCGTGAGAAGGATGCCGGCGATCCCCGGCAGCGTCAGCGTCGCCTCCATCAGCGACAGCACCGCCAGCAGCAGGACCATGTTCACGATCAGTGCGAGATTCGCGAACCAACCGAACAGGCCGTAGAACATCGCCATCCAGGCGACGACCAGCACGAAGCCTATCGCCAGCGCGAAGGCGCCGGCGCGGATCGAGTCCGCGCCGAGATCCGGCCCCACCGTGCGCTCCTCGATCACCGTCAGCGGTGCCGGCAAGGCGCCGGCGCGCAGCAGCACGGCGAGGTCGTTGGCGGTGGTGACGGTGAAGTTGCCACTGATCTGGCCGCGTCCGGCCGTGATCGGCTCGCGGATCACCGGTGCGGTGATCACCCGGTTGTCGAGCACGATCGCGAAGGGCCGGCCGACATTGTTGCGTGTCACCTCGGCGAAGCGGCGCGTGCCGATCGAGTCGAAGGTGAAGTTGACCACCCATTCGCCGGTACGGCTGTCCTGGCCCGCGCGGGCGTCGGTGAGGTTCGCCCCGTCAACCTCGACGCGCCGCCGGACCGCGTAACGCGTTGGCTCGCCGCCCGGCCCGCGGTCGCCCTGGAGGAACATCACGCCGGGCGGCGGCGTACGGGCGGACAGATCGGCGGTGTCGTCGAGCAGGTGGAAGGTCATACGCGCGGTGGTGCCGATAAGCTGCTTGATCCGCTCCGGGTCCTGGATGCCTGGAAGCTGCACCAGCAGCCGGTTCGCGCCCTGCCGCGCGATCACCGGATCGACCACGCCGGTCTCGTCGATGCGGCGACGCACGATCTCGATCGACTGCTCGACCGCCTGGGTGGCCTTCTCGCGCAGCAGCGGCTCGGAGAGCGTGATGGTGATGGTGCCGTCGGGTGCCGCGGCGACCTCCAGGTCAGGCTGCGGCGCGGCCATGCCGACGGTGATCGGGTTGGCGAGCTCGCGCAGCAGCCGCACCGCCTCCTGAGCGCGGGTCGGGTCGGTGAGGCGCAGCGTGACACTGCGCTCCGCTGTGGCGAGGCCGGCATAGCCGATATTGGCCCCGCGCAGCCGTGTGCGCACCCCGTCGGCGAGGTTGCCCAGCCGCTCGCGGATCACCGCGTCCATGTCCACTTCGAGCAGCAGGTAGGAGCCACCCTTGAGGTCGAGGCCCAGGTGGAACTGGCGCCAGGGCACATACTCCCCGGCCGCACCGAGACGCTCCTTCGGCACGAAGGAGGGGATGGCGAGGATGGCCGCCAGCACGATGCCGCCGAGGATGGCGGCGATCTTCCAGCGGGCGAAATACATCATGGCGCTCGGCGCGCTCCTGCGTGTGTCCGGCGGTCGGGGGTGCCTGATCAGCGGCGGAGAATGCCCGCGGGGACGGGCGGGTGCAATCTCCGCGGGCGCGGGCTCGCTGGGCGGTGATGTGAACCGGCCGGCCGGGGGGTCCTACCAGCCGCCGCCGCCGCCGCCACCGCGGCCGCCGCCGCTTGAGCCGCCGCCGCGCGAGCCCCCGCCGGACCCGCTCGATCTGGGCGCCGAGGCGCTGCCGTAGCTGCTGCTCAGCGTCTGGCCGAGCGAGGAGATCCGCGCACCGCTGAAGCGCGAGCCGCTGTACCAGCGCGGGCGGTACTCGGTCTCGCCCTGTGCCGCCGAGGCCCGCGCCAGCACGTCGCTGAACTGGCGCGTCCAGTCCGTCTCCACCCCCAGCGCGACCGCATAGGGCAGCAGCGCCTCGAAATGCTCGGGCGTGCGGTCGGGCGGGTTGTGGAAGCGCAGCCGGTCCGCCTCCGCCACCGTCAGGTAGCGCCGCGTGCCCTCGATCTCGTCGAGCGCGGCCCGCCCGACCGCCGTGGGTGCTCTGAGCAGATGGTGGAACAGCGTGTTCACCGCGCCGAGCGCCAGCACCGCCACGCACACCTGCCATCCCAGCTCCTCGCTCGCCGTGAAGATCGCGGTGGCAAGCAAGATGCTGATCGGCACGAGGATGACGGCGCAAACGATCCAGGTGATCCGGTGGATGGTCACGCCGCCGGCGCGCCACATCCTCAGGTGGTGCCAAAACTGGCGGAACACGACCGTGAACATGAACGCCACGCTGCCGACCCATGCCACCAGCGGGAGCGCGAAGAGAAGTTCGGGCTGGGTCAACGATACAACAATCCAGCCGAGCACGGTCAGCATCAATCCGATCGCAAACCAGCCCGCGTTGCGTCGGAAGAACACGCGGTTGAAGGTCTTGTCGAAGTGCCGGTGCAACGCGGTCTTCGCCCGCGACAGGATCACCTGGTTCTTGTCGTCGAGCGCGACCACCGAACGGCTGCCGAAGATGCCGTTCAGCAGGACGGCTTCGCCGGAAGATGGCGCCGGCGCGCCCTCCGGCGCCAGCACGCGGTGCAGGACGAGCTTGTTCTTCGCATCCTCCTGGAACCGCAAATGGCCTTTCACCGCGAGGTTGAGCAGCGCGGCCGCGACACAGTCGTTGTCGAAGCCCATGCGGCGGATGTAGCGCATCGCCGCGGGCGGCAGTTCCGGCTGGTAGATCGGCACGATCACTCCCGCCTTCGGGTCGCGGCCGACCAGGAACCACACGATGCCGTAATAGCTGAGCAGCACCAGCAGCAGCACCCCCGCGACATGGAGCGGGTTCTGCCCCATCAACCAGGCCAGCCACTGGAACCGGTCCGATGGCGTAACGATGCCCTTCGGAAACCCGACCGCGACCGTGAGGTTCTCGCCAGCCGCGAGCGGGCGCGTGGTGACGAACCGGATGCTGCTGTCGGTCTGGCCGACGACACGGAAGTCGCGGCCCTGGTCGCCGGCAGGGCCGGTGTACGCCTCGTACTGGAGAATGCGCGCCCCGGGCGGAAGGACGACCTCGGCCTGGACCCTCAGGCTGGCGAACTGCCAACCCGTGCCGTTCACGTTCCAGTAGATCTCGTCATAATCCTCATGGAAATCGACCTGCTCCGCCATGCGGTAGCGCAGCCGGTAGCGGTACATCCCGGGCTGGAGCAGCACGTCCTGCTGGCCGAGATAGATGCGCACGAGGTCGCCCCGGCTCTCGACCCGGTGCGTCTCCGGCTCGCCGTTGCGCAACGCCTCCAGCACCTGGAACTCCGGCGAGATCAGCCCGAGCGGATCGACCGAGCCGAGCAGGAGGTCGCGGAAGATGCCGCGCTTGATCGAGTGCCCGAGCGCCAGGACCTCGATCTCCTCGGTCACCTCCACCGAGCCATCGTGCTGCACCTCGATGCGCGCAGTGAACTCGCGGATATGCTCGACGCCCTGGGCCGTGGCCGGCCCCGCAACAGCGAACAGCAGCAGCACGGCCGCGACGGCGAGCCGCGGCGCAACGCTGCGAACGCACAACCGCATCCGCCGGCGCCTAGCTGCGCTGCGCACCGAAATCGACGCGGACCGGACGGAAAGCCGCCGCCGCCTCGTCCTCGTCGAGCTCGAAGAACTGCGCCTGGATGAAGCCGAACTGCCGCGCGACCAGGTTGGACGGGAACTGCTCGATCTTCACGTTCAGATCGCGCACCGAGCCGTTGTAGAACCGGCGCGACATCTTGATGCGGTTCTCGGTGTCGGCCAGCTCGGCCTGAAGCTTCGCAAAATTCGCATCGGCCTTCAGCTGCGGGTAGTTCTCGGCCAGCGCGAACAGCGACTTCAGCGTGGCTTGCAGCAGGTTCTCCGACCGCGCCTGGCTGGCCGGATCGCCCGTGTTCGCCATCGCCTCGCCGCGCGCCTTCACGACGCTCTCCAGCGTGCCGCGCTCATGACCGGCATAGCCCTTCACCGCCTCGACCAGATTGGGGATCAGGTCGTAGCGGCGCTTCATCTGCACCTGGATGTCCGACCACGCCTCGCGCACGCGGGTTCGTAACGAAACCAGTTGGTTGAAGGTGATGATGACGTAGCCGGCGACGACGGTTGCGATCGCGAGCAGGATCCAGATCACGTCCATGACGCCCCCGGCAGGTTTCGCCGACGGAGCCTAAAGCCAGAAGGCAACCCGGGGAAAGGGCAGGGATCACGACGGCTTCGCCGGCCCGAGGGCGAGCTGTGCGCGGCCCCCTCTCCAGCCCCTCTCCCGGGACCTCAGCCGAGGGCGGTCACGGCCATCTCGACCGCGAGCCGCGCACCCCGACGTTCCGGATCCCCGCCCGGGTCATACGCCGCGAGACCGAGGCAGCGCATCGGCACGGCCCGCGCGGCAGCGGCGATCGAGGCCAACAGGGCCCCACGCGACGGCCAGAGCGGCGCCGGCGTCAGCGGCCCGGGCACCTCCTCGGTGCCCGCCACATCGAGGTCGATGTGCATGTACCAGCCAGGCGCAGCCGGGGCGCGCGGCGCCAGCAGCGCCGCCGTGCGCTCGCCCGCATCCGCACCCATCGCGACCGCATCGAGCCGCGCGATCGGGTGGGCCGCGAGCGCCTGTTCCTCCTCGGGATCGAGATCGGACGCTCCGATCAGCGCTGCCGCCTCCGCCGCCACGGGACGCGCGAGGCCTGCCGCTGCGCGCCAGTCATCGAACTCCCAGCCGAGACAGACGGCATAGGGCATGCCGCCGAGCAGCCCGGTCGAGGTCGTGCGCAGCGTGTGCATGTCGCCATGCGCGTCATACCAGACGATGCCGCTGGCACCGCAGGCGCGCGCGACCCCGCCCGCAGGCCCGACCGCCTGGGTGCAGTTCCCCTCCAAGACGACCGGCATCGCGCCTTCGCCGATCGCCGCGGCAACGGCGTCCGAGACCATCGCCGCGATCGTGCCGAGATTGGTCACCGGATCGCGCGTGCGCCGCTCGCGCGGAAACGCGATCTCCATCGGTTCGGCGACGTCGTGCCCCTGCGCGCGCAGCGCCGCTACCAGCCCCGCTTCGAGCATCGCCGCCGGGCCGCGCGCCTGGCCCCAGCGCGCGACGTCGCCGGCATAGGGGACAAGGATGGGACGGATGTTCATGTCTCCTCCGAAGGAGCGGGTGGGGGGGCAGGGAGATGGATCCTTGGGGCTGGCGAAGTCTTCAGGGCGTTTGACGGTCTCCGGCACCTAGAGAAAACTCACCGGATCGACGTCGATGTCGATCCGCGCCTGCCGCGGCACCTCCGTCGCCGCAAGCCACGCGCGCATCAGCGCCTGCACGTCCACATCGCGCGCGGCCTTGAGCAGCAGCCGCCGCCGATGCATCCCCCGCAGGATCGACAGCGGCGCGGGCGCCGGTCCGAGCACGACGAAACGCTCGCCCACGGGTGCAGCGCGTCGCAGCGCCGCCGCCGCCGCGTCCGCAACCGCAGCTTCGGTCGCCGAGACGATCACCGCGACCAGCCTGCCGAACGGCGGCCACCCGCCGGCGCGCCGCGCCGCCATCTCCTCGGCGACGAAGCGGTCGATGTCGCCCGACACCAGCGCCTGAATCACCGGATGGGCGGGCTGCCAGGTCTGCAAAAGCACCCGCCCCGCCTGCGCCGCCCGTCCCGCACGCCCGCCCACCTGGTGCAGCACCTGCAAGGTGCGCTCGGCCGCGCGCAGATCGCCCCCGGCAAGGCCAAGATCCGCGTCCACGACCCCGACCAGGGTCAGATGCGGGAAGTGCCAGCCCTTGGCGACAAGCTGCGTGCCGACGATCAGGTCGATCTCGCGGTTCTCGATCATCGCCGCCATGGCCGCCGCCGCCTGCGCGCCGTGCACCGTGTCGCTGCTCATCTCCAGCACGCGCGCAGCGGGAAACAGGGCGCGCACCTCCTCGGCGACGCGTTCCACACCGGGGCCGATCGCGGTGAGCGAGCCCTCCGCGCCGCATTCCGGGCAGACATCGGGCGCGGGCTCGCTGTGGCCGCAATGGTGGCATTGCAGCGTGCGCGTGTAGCGGTGCTCGACCAGCCAGGCGGTGCAGTTCGGGCACTGGAACCGGTGCCCGCAGGCGCGGCAGAGCGTCAGCGGCGCGAAACCACGGCGATTGAGGAACAGCAGCGCCTGCTCGCCGCGCGCAAGTGTCGCCTCGATCGCGCCGACCAGCGGCGGAGCGAGGAAGCGGCCACGCGGCGGCGGCTCGCGACGGAGGTCGATCGCGGTGACCGCGGGCAGGCCGGCCTCGCCGTGGCGCTCCGGCAGGTGCAGTCGCGCGTAGCGGCCACGCTCGACATTCGCGAGCGTCTCCAGCGAGGGCGTCGCACTGACCAGCACGCAGGGCACATCCTCGAGGCGCGCGCGCACCACCGCCATGTCGCGGGCGTGGTAGGTGACGCCGTCCTCCTGCTTGAACGCGGTCTCGTGCTCCTCGTCCACCACCACCAGGCCGAGGGAGGCGAAGTTCAGCCACAGCGCGGAGCGGGCGCCGACGACGATCGGGGCGCGCCCCTCCGCCACCGCGCGCCAGGTCGCGCGCCGTCGCGCGCCCGCGACCTCGGAGTGCCAGACCGCCGGCGGCGCCCCGAAGCGCGCGGTGAAACGATCGATCACCTGCGCCGAGAGCGCGATCTCCGGCAGCAGCACCAGCGCCTGCCGGCCGCGGGCGATCGTCTCGGCGACGGCTTCCAGATAGACCTCGGTCTTGCCCGAACCGGTGACACCATCGAGCAGCGTGACACCGAACCGCGCGGCCGAGACGGCCGCACGCAGCGTCACGGCCGCGGCCTGCTGCGCCGGCGTCAGCGCCGGCGCGAGCGCATCCGCGCGCGGCGGCGCATCGTGCAGCCCGGCCATCTGCGCCGGGATGAGCAGTCCGACATCCGCCATGCCGCGCAGCACGCCGGGCGTCACGCCGGCCGCGCGCGCGAGGTCGGAGCCGGTCCAGACCAGCCGGGGCGCGCCATGCAACACCTCCAGCACGCGCGCGCGTTCGGCCGTGATGCGCACACCCTCCGGCACCGCGTCCGCGAGCCGCCAGCCGACGCGCGGCCGCGGCGCCCCGGTTGCGGCCGGAATCGGCAGCGCCATGCGCAGCACGTCGCCCGGTGCGCTCAGCGTGTAGTCCGCCACCCAGTCGATGAAGCGGAGCAGCGCCGGACGCAGCGGCGGCGTCGGCACCACTGACGCGATCGGGCGCAGCTTCGCCGCCGGCACCGTGCCATCCGGCGCGCCATGCCACACCACGCCGTGGAGCACGCGCGGGCCAAGCGGCACGGTGACCACGGCGCCTGGCGCGACCTCCATCGCGTGCGGCACCGCGTAGTCATAGGCACCTTCGAGCGGCAACGGCAGCAGCACGGGCACGCGCCGGCGGCCGCCCGCGTCATCCGCCCGTCGCTTTCCCCCGGCCCCGGCCACGGTTATGGTGCCCCCCGACTCCGCCATGGATGGAAGTCTCGCATGAAGTTCTTCGTCGACACCGCCGACATCGCCGAGATCAGGGCGCTCGCCGCGCTCGGCATGGTCGATGGCGTCACCACCAATCCGTCGCTGATTGCCAAGTCGGGACGCAAGATCGCCGAGGTGATCGTCGAGATCTGCGACGCCGTGCCCGGCCCGGTCTCGGCCGAGGTCACCGCGACCGAGTTCGAGCCGATGCTGAAGGAGGCGCGCTTCCTGCGCGGCTTGGCGAAGAACGCCGTCGTCAAGCTGCCGCTGACCATGGACGGGCTGAAGGCGTGCAGGGCGCTGTCGGACGAGGGCGTGCCGGTGAACGTCACGCTCTGCTTCTCGGCCGCGCAGGCGTTGCTCGCGGCCAAGGCCGGCGCCGCCTATGTCAGCCCCTTCGTCGGCCGGCTCGATGACGTGGGCCAGGACGGCATGGCGCTGATTGCCGAGATC
>CALKJX010000123.1 GCA_937995555.1 uncultured Elioraea sp. | reverse complement strand
CGATCGGACGCCTGGGAGCGCCAAGACGCGGGCCAACGCAATGCGCGCGTCAGCCGGCGCTGCGTTCGCGTTGTTTCCCCACGACGCCGACCTCGGTGTCACCGGTCAGGGTCCGACCCTGGAGAGCGCCTTCGAACAGGCCGCGCGCGCGATCACGGCAGCGATCACGGACGCACCGGTGGCAGAGACGGAGCGCGTGACGCTGAGCTGCGATGCTCCCGATCTCGAGCTGCTGCTGGTGACATGGCTCAACGCGGTGATCACCGAGATGGCGGTGCGGTCCATGCTGTTCGGCCGATTCCGGGTGCGCATCGACGGCACGCACCTGAGCGCCGAACTCTGGGGCGAGCCCATCGATCCGGTCCGACATGCACCCGCCTGCGAGCCGAAGGGCGCGACCTGCGCGATGGCCGAGGTCAGCCAAGGTGCGGACGGACTCTGGCATGCGCGCTGCATCATCGACGTCTGAGGCGAGGGCACGATGGATCCGGCAGGGCTGATCCGCCTGGATGACACCACGTGGCGGACCGAGCCCACCGGCGCGATGCGGGCGCCCGTCGTGATCTACGCGGACGAGGCGCTGCTCCGCGGCATGGACGAGAAGGTGCTGGAACAGGCGCGCAACGTCGCGACCCTGCCCGGCATCGTCGGCGCCGCCTACGCCATGCCCGACGCGCATTGGGGGTACGGCTTTCCGATCGGCGGTGTGGCCGCGTTCGACCCGACGCTCGGCGGCGTGGTGTCGGCCGGCGGCGTCGGCTTCGACATCTCCTGCGGCGTCCGCACCATGCTGACGGGGCTGCCCGCCCCGGAGGTCGAGCCGCGGAAGGCGGCGCTCGCCCAGCGGCTGTTCGCCGCCGTGCCGGCCGGCATGGGCCGGCAGGGCGACATCACCATCGAGCCGGCGGCGATGGATGCGATGCTCGAGGGCGGGGCGCAGTGGGCGGTCGCGCAGGGATGGGGCGAGTCGGAGGATCTCGCGCGCATCGAGGAGCAGGGCCGCATGGCGGGCGCCGATCCGGCCCAGGTCTCCGAGCGCGCTCGGCAGCGCATGCGGCGCGAACTCGGCACGCTCGGGTCGGGCAACCACTATCTCGAAGTGCAGGTCGTCGCCGAGATCCTCGCGCCCGAGATCGCCACCGCCTATGGCCTTCGGCTCAATGAGGTGGTGGTGACGATCCATTCCGGCTCGCGTGGGCTCGGCCATCAGGTGGCGAGCGAGTTCCTGCTGGAGATGGCGGCGCGAGGCATGCCTGAGGGCACGCACCTGCCGGACCGCGAGCTGGCCTGCGCGCCGATCGCCTCGCCGCTGGGCCGGCGCTATCTCGGTGCCATGCGCGCGGCCATCAACTGCGCCTTCGCCAACCGCGGGATTCTCGGCCATCGGGCCCGGCAGGTGTTCCGCGCGCTGTTCCCGGAGACGCGACTGAGCCTGCTGTTCGACGTTTCGCACAACACCTGCAAGGAGGAGAGCCACACGATCGACGGCGCCCCACGACGCCTGTTCGTGCACCGCAAGGGTGCGACGCGCGCGCTCGGCCCCGGACATCCCGACCTGCCCGACGAGCTCCGGTCGGTCGGCCAGCCGGTGCTGATAGGCGGCAGCATGGGCACCGGGAGTTGGGTGCTCGCGGGCCTCGCGACCAGCGAGGCGCGCGCCTTCTCCTCCGCCTGCCACGGTGCGGGACGCGCGCTGTCGCGCCATGCCGCGCTCAAGCGCTGGAGCGGCCGCGCGATCCAGGACGAGCTTGCGGCCGAGGGCATCCTGATCAGGAGTCCCTCGACGCGCGGCATCGCCGAGGAAGCGCCCGGAGCGTACAAGGATGTCGGCGCGGTCGTTCTGGCCACCGAACGGGCTGGCCTGGCGCGCCGGGTGGCGCGGCTGCGACCCATCATCTGCATCAAGGGATAGCGGCGGGCATGCCGGCGCGCCGCGACCACGGCGCAACCCGCGCGGGCTCACCGATGCTCGCCGCCGCGCTCGGCTATCTCGCCCGCGGCTGGTCGGTGCTGCCGTTGCGCCATCATGACAAACGGCCGATCCGGAGCTGGGAGCAGTGGCAGCATGCGCGCCCCTCCGAGCCGCAGGTTCGCGCCTGGTTCACGGCATGGCCCGAGGCGAATCTCGGCATCGTCACCGGCGCCGTCTCCGGCCTGGTCGTGCTCGACGTGGACGCGAAGAGCGGCGGCGAGGAGGCGCTCGCCAGGGAGGAGGCGCTGTCCGGGCCGATGCCGCCTGCCCCCGAGGTGCTGACCGGCGGCGGCGGGCGCCATCTCTATCTGCGCCACCCGGGCTTCGAGGTGCCGAACCGCGTCGGCATCCGTCCGGGCCTCGATCTGCGCGGCGACGGCGGCTATGTCGTCGCGCCGCCATCGATCCATCCTTCGGGCCGGCCGTATCGCTGGCGTGACGGTCACGCGCCCGGGGACCTGCCGCTGCCGCCGCCGCCGCGCTGGCTGATCGAGCCAGCGGGGCGCCGGGGGCGCAGCCTGCGCGAGTGGCGCGCGCTCGTGCGCGAGGGCGTGGCCGAGGGCGAGCGGAACACCACCATCGCCTCGCTCTGCGGCCATCTGCTGTGGCACGGCGTCGATGCCGAGGTCGCACTCGAATTGCTGCTCGCCTGGAACCGGGTCCGCTGCCGCCCGCCGCTGCCGGACGACGAGGTCGCGCGCGTGGTCGCCAGCATCGGCCGGCTGCACACCGAAACGCACGACGACAGCTAGGCGGGGGCCGGCTACGGCCGCGTGTCGATGGCGAGCACGGGAACGCCGCGTGCGGCCGCAAGCGGCGACAGCCTGGCGCCAACGCGCACGCGCGGCAGCACAAGCAACCGCTCGCCCGACCCGGCAAGCCCGGCGAGGATGGCCTCGGTCGTCGGCGCCACCAGCGCGCGCACGACGATGCGCGCCGCCGCCACGCCGGCGGCCTCGGCGGCGGCGATCGCCTCCCCCGTCTGTCGCTCGTCGGCGGCCGACAGCAGCATCAGGGGTTCGCCCGAAGCCACCGCCACGCGGACGGCGAGCTCAACCTCGGCAGCGCCCGCGTCCGAGACCACCGCGGCGACCGGCCCGCGCGTCCGCAGGAGCCGCGGCGGCAGCAACAGGACGGTCCGCCCGATCCCCAGGAGCGCCTCCTCCAGGCGCCGCATCGCCGCATCCGCAAGCCCGGATGGTGTGGCGGATGCGGCAAGCGCGATGATGTCGGCCTCGCCCGCCTGTTCTGCGAGCAGCGCACCCGGATCGCCGCGCAGCCGTGTGAACTGCGCCGGCCGCCCGAGCTCGGCGCTCGCGCGCTCGAGCGCACGCCGCGCCTGTTGGGCAAGCGCGGCCATCTCGCCGGCGAGACGCGATGGATCAAGCGCACGCCACGCGCCCATGGGCAGGCAGAGCTCGCGCGCGAAGGGCAGCCCGGCAAGGCAGAACACGTCCTCGTCCTCGACGAAGATGCCGAGCGGGTCGAGATCGAGAAGCCGGGCGAGACCGAGAACTGCCGAGAGTGCGGCCGGATCGCCCCCGGCATGACGGAGATCGAGCAGAAGCCGGCGATAGCGCGGTCGCCGCATCGTCACTGCTCGCGCTCCGTCCGTTCGCGCTCCTCCTTGGCCCAGGCGCGCCGCCACGCGGCGAATTGCCGCAGACGATCCTCCGCGGCGCGGTAGACACTGCCGACGGGGAAGAGCCCATCCGAGCCTCGGACGCCGGCCGGACGGCCAGCAAGCATGTGAAGCGCCTGCTCGACACGGCGCACCGGCCAGACGGCAAATCGGCCTTCGGCACAGGCCTCGATCACCCTGCGGTCGAGCATCAGGTGCTGCACGTTCGCCGCCGGCACGATCACCCCCTGCGTGCCGCTGAGCCCGCGCAGTGCGCAGACCTCGAAGAAGCCCTCGATCTTCTCGTTCACCCCGCCGATCGCCTGCACGTCGCCGTGCTGGTTCACCGAACCCGTGATGGCGATGTCCTGGCGCAGCGGCACCTCGGCCAGCGCCGAGACCAGGGCGCAGAACTCCGCGGCCGAGGCGCTGTCACCCTCGACCGCGCCGTAGGACTGCTCGAACACGAGTTGCGCGTGCAGCGACATCGGGATCTCGGGAGAGAACCGGCTCGCCAGGAGGCCGCCGAGAATCAGCACGCCCTTGGAATGGATCGGCCCGCCGAGCTCGACTTCCCGCTCGATATCGACGATCCGTCCCGTCCCGGGGCGGACCGTCGCGGTGATCCGGGTCGGCCTGCCGAAGCTCTCCGCCCCGAGCGTGATGACGCTGAGCCCGTTCACCTGACCGATCCGCGCGCCCTCGGTATCGATCAGGGCCACGCCCCGCCGGATCGCATCCTGCATCCGCTCCTGCACGCGCGCCGCGCGCCGGCGCTGCGCCGCGATCGCGTGCTCGATGTCCTGCGCCCCCGCCATGCTGCGGCCGGAGCCCGCCGCGTGGTGACCCGCCTCGATGACGACATCGCGCAGCCGCTCGACCAGCAGCGTGAGTTTCGTGCCGTCGCCGGCAAGGCGGGCCGCATGCTCGACGACCCGGGCGAGCGCTCCCGCATCGAGCGGTGGCGTGCCCTCCCGCCGCAACGTCTCGGCGATCATGCCGGCCAGCATCGCCTCGCTCTCCGCGGAGCGCTCGGTGTCGTCATCGAAATCGGCAAGCACCTTGAAATGCGCGCCGAGCTCGGGATCGAGGGCGGCGAGCAGATAGTAGAGCAGCCGTTCTCCGAACAGCACCACCTTGACGTCGAGCGGGATCGGGTCGGGCTCCAGCGTGACGGTGCTGCCCAGTCCGACGATGCGCGCGACATCCTCGATGACGATCCGTCCCTGCACCAGCGCGCGCTTGAGCGCGGCCCAGCTGAACGGCTCTGAGAGCAGCGCGCGCAGGTCGATCAGGATCGCACCGCCATTGGCGCGGTGCAGGGCGCCGGACTTGATCAGGCGGAAATTCGTCACCAGCACGCCGAACTGCGAGAGATGCTCGACGCGCCCGATCAGGTTGCCGAGTGTGGGGTGCAACTCCTCCACCACCGGCGCGCCGGCCGCGCCGTTCTCGGCGGTCACCAGCACGTTCACGTCATACCGTTCACGCACCATGCCGGCGGCGGCGCCGGGCCGGCGCTCCTCGCCCTCGCGCTCGCCGTCGTGGACCAGCGGCAGGTTCTCCATCATGTCGGCGCGCTCGGCGGCAAGATGGTCGAGCACGGCCGGCTGATCGACGAAGGCCGCCCGCACCTCCTCGATCTCCTGATCCACCACCACCGCGGCCGTTTCCTGATCGAGGGCGCGGATCGCGTCCCGCCGCGCCTTCTCGAGCCGCGGCAGGGCGCGCAGCGTCGCCTCAAGCTCCTCTTCGAGCTCGGCCATGACGGCGCGCACGGCGGCCTGGCGCTCCTCGGACCAGGAGGCGAACTCCTCCGGCGGCACGACCTTGCCGTCCTTCATCGGCGCGACGGCAAAACCCATCGGCGTGCGCAGGATCGCCATGCCGCGCGCCGAGGCCTTCTCGCCGAGCTTGTTGAAGGCCTCGGCCGCCCTGGCATTGAAGCTGTCCTGGATCGCGCTGCGCCGGCGCGCGTAGTCCTCGCTTTCGAACATGGCCGGCAGTGCCGCCCGCAGGTCGTCCACCAGACCGTTCATCGCCCGGCGGAGCAGCGGCGCACGGCCACGCGGCAGGCTGATCGCGATCGGCCGATGCGGCGTGGCGAAGTTGTTGACGTAGACCCAATCGGGTGGCGCGGGACGGCGCCGCGTCGCCTCGGTCAGCAGCGCGGAGGCAACCTCGCGGATCGGGGCACCGGAGCTGCCGATCGCGACGATGTTGAAGCCGCGCGCCGAGGTTGTCGCGCCGAACCGGATCGCCTCGGCGGCGCGGGGATAGGCCGAGGGCGCCTCGATCGGCGCCTGCGCGGGGCCGGAGGCGGCGTCCGGCAGCCGGAACGAGGCGGTCCGGCGCAGGCGCTCCGGCGGCAACCGTTCGGGCAGCTCCGGAGCAC
>CALKJX010000122.1 GCA_937995555.1 uncultured Elioraea sp. | reverse complement strand
GCAGGCGGCGTGGGAGCTCTCGATCCCGCCGCATCGCGTCGCCAAGCTCTCGGGCATCGGCTGCTCGTCGAAGACGCCCGACTACTTCCTCGGCGCCTCGCACGGCTTCAACTCGGTGCACGGGCGCATGCCGTCGGTGCTGACCGGGGCCAACCTCGCCAACCGCGAGCTGATCTATCTCGGCGTCTCCGGCGACGGCGACAGCGCCTCGATCGGCCTCGGCCAGTTCGCCCACCTGATGCGCCGCGGCGTGAACATGACCTACATCGTCGAGAACAACGGCGTGTACGGCCTGACCAAGGGCCAGTTCTCCGCCACCTCCGACAAGGGCTCGAAGGCGAAGAAGGGCGCGGTCAACACCGACGAGCCGATCGACCTCGTCGCCCTCGCGCTCGAACTCGGCGCCACCTACGTCGCCCGCAGCTTCTCGGGCGACAAGGACCAGCTCGTGCCGCTGATCAAGGGCGCGCTCACCCACCAGGGCGTCGCCTTCATCGACTGCATCAGCCCGTGCGTGGCCTTCAACAACCACGAAGGCAGCACCAAGAGCTACGACTACGTCCGCGAGCACAACGAGGCGGTCAACCGGCTCGACGTGTTCTTCGACCGCACGCCGATCACCGCCTCCTACGCGCCCGGCGAGGTGACCGAGGTGAAACAGCACGACGGCTCGCTGCTGCGGATGCGCAAGCTGCACGAGGAGCACGACCCGACCGACCGGGTCGCGGCGCTGAACTACCTCGCACGCCACAAGGCCATGGGCGAGATCGTCACCGGACTGCTCTACATCGATCCGCACCCGGAGGATCTGCACGGCCATCTGGGCACGGTGGCGACACCGCTGAACCGGCTCGATGATGCGGCGCTGTGCCCGGGCGCGGCGGCGCTGGAGACGATCAACGCCGGGCTGCGCTGACCGCGCGCGGGGCGTTGCCCCGCACCCCACCAGGGCTCCGCCCGGGACCCGCCTAGGGCCGCAAGGCCCTTGGAACCCGGAAACACTTGAGCGCGGCCCCTGAACCGCCATCTGTTGCGACATGGACGCGCCCTTCGTCACCCCGACCGAACCCTCCGCCGCCGACGCCGTCGCCGCGCTGAAGGACGAGTTCGAGTTCTTCGACGACTGGATGGACCGCTACGAGCAGGTCATCGACTGGGGCCGCGCCCTGCCCGCGTTCCCTGACGCGTGGAAGGAACCCTCGCGCAAGGTCGAAGGCTGCCAGAGCCAGGTGTGGATCGAACCGCGAATCGAGAACGGCCGCCTCTGGCTCGCCGGCGCCTCGGATGCGGCGATCGTGCAAGGGTTGGTCGCGATGCTGCTGCGCGTCTATTCCGGCCGCACGCCGGAGGAAGCACTCGCGGTCGATCCGGGCTTCCTCAAGGACCTCGACCTGATCGGCAACCTCTCGGCCAACCGCGGCAATGGTGTGGCCGCGTTGATCCGCCGCATCCGCGCGATCGCGGCCGAGGCCGCAGCTCAGGCCGCCTGACGCGCAGCGCCGACTATCGCCGCGAACCGCCGCAGCGCCGCCGCCGTCTCGGGCACGAAGCGGAAGAACTTCCCAGCGAGTTCGTAGATCATCACCGTGCCCGCACGCGGCGTGAGACCTGCAAGCAGCTGCTCGAACGGGATCTCGCCCCAGCCGGGCGGTGCGTGCAGATCGCCTGTCCCGTAGGCGAGTTTCTCGCCCGAACCCGGCAGGCGGATCGTGTCGAGCCGCCCGCACTGATCCTGCAGGTGCAGATGCACCACATGCGACGCCATCGCCGCGATCGAGGCCGCGAGATCCTGCTGCTTCGCCGCCGCCATCATCGCCGCGTGTCCGATGTCGAGCGTCGCGCCGACCTGCGGATGCGCCGCCGCCGCCACCTGCGCCGCGATCCCCCAGGCGTCGTGCGTCTCCGGGATGTGCGGCAGCGGCGGCAGGTTCTCGAGCGCCAGCATCACGCCGTGCCGCGCGGCGACCTCGCCGAGATCGCGCAGCGCCTCGACCTCCATCCGCTTGCGCCGCTCGATCTCCGCCGGCGCGAGGCCACGCTCCCAGACACCGCTGTGCACCACCAGAACGCCGGCCCCCAGCGCCCCGGTCGCCTCGATCATCGCCCGGCACACGGCGCGGTGCAGGTCGTGATGCGCCGCGTCCATCAGGTTCATGCCCAGCGGACCGTGCACCGTGTAGCGCAGCGGAAACCGCCGCAGCACAGCCGCCAGCGCCTCCACCTCCGGCACATTCACGCGCCCGCCCGTCACCGCAAAGCCGTTCTGCAACGAGATCTCGGCCGCCGTGCAGCCGTACTCGGCGAACAGCGCGAGTTCCCGCGCCAGCGGCTCGGGCTCGCACGGCCCCTCGGTCGAGAGCCCGTAGGCGACGATCGTCTCGGTCATGCGGTCTCCGATAGCGCAGGCAGGGCGGCTCAGGATGACGCTTCGGTGTCGTTTCGTCCAGACACCGGTTTCGGCAGATCCTCCGGGCCGAGCGTCTCGCGCTCCAGCAGCGTCGCGGCGAGCGCATCGAGCTCCGCGCGGCGGCGTTCGAGGATGGATCGTGCCGTCGCATGCGCCTCCGCCACCAGGTCCTTCACCGCGAGATCGATCTCGCGCGCGGTCTGCTCCGAGAAGCGCCGCCCGCCGCCCTCGATCGGCAAGCCGAGGAAGCGGCTCGTCTCGGTCTCGTAGGCGACCTCTCCGAGCGTCTCCGCCATGCCGTAGCGCGTCACCATCCCGCGCGCGATCTCGGTCGCGCGCATCAGATCGTCCTGCGCGCCGGTGGAGACCTCGCCGAACACGAGATCCTCCGCCGCCCGGCCGCCGAGCAGCACCGCCATCCGGCCCTTCAGCTCCGCGCTGGTCAGCAGGAACCGGTCCTCGGTCGGGCGCTGCATGGTGTAGCCAAGCGCGCCGACGCCGCGCGGGATGATGCTGACCTTGTGCACCGGATCGGCGCCGGGCACCGACAGCGCCACCAGGGCGTGGCCGAGCTCGTGATAGGCGACGCGCCTGCGCTCGTCCGCGTTCATCAGCCGCGACCGCCGCTCGATCCCGGCGACGATGCGTTCGATCGCGACCGTGAAGTCCTCGTTCGTCACCGCGCTGCGCTTCGCGCGTGTGGCCGCGAGCGCGGCCTCGTTCACCAGGTTGGCGAGATCGGCGCCGGTGAAGCCGGGCGTCAGCCCGGCGATCGCGTCGAGATCCACGCCCGGGGCGAGCTTCACCTTGCGCACATGCACGGCAAGGATGTCACGTCGTCCCTTGCGGTCCGGCCGGTCGAGCGCGACCTGGCGATCGAAGCGCCCGGCACGCGTGAGCGCCGGGTCGAGAATCTCGGGACGGTTGGTGGCGGCGAGCAGCACGATCCCCGCGGAGGCATCGAAGCCGTCGAGCTCGACGAGGAGCTGGTTCAGCGTCTGCTCCTTCTCGTCATAGCCGCCCGTGGTCGGACCGGCGGTGCGTGCTCGCCCGAGCGCGTCGAGCTCGTCGATGAAGATGATGCAGGGGGCCGCCTTGCGCGCCTGCTCGAACAGGTCGCGCACGCGCGCGGCACCGACGCCGACGAACATCTCGACGAACTCGGAGCCGGAGATCGAGAAGAACGGCACGCCTGCCTCGCCCGCGACCGCGCGCGCGAGCAGCGTCTTGCCGGTACCCGGGGGCCCGACCAGCAGCACGCCCTTCGGCGAGCGCGCGCCGAGCCGGCCGTAGGTCTCGGGATCCTTCAGGAAGGCGACGATCTCCTCGAGCTCGGCCTTCGCCTCGTCGGCGCCGGCGACATCGGCGAAGGTCGTGCCGGTGTTCTTCTCGACATAGACCTTCGCCTTCGACTTGCCGACCGTCATCATGCCGCCGAACCCCGCGCGGTCGGCGAAGCGGCGGATCAGGAAGAACCAGAGCCCGAAGAACACCAGTGCCGGCACGATCCACGACATCAGCGTCACCAGGAACCCCGGTTCCGGCGCGCCCGTGAACGTCACGCCGGCCTTGGCGAGGTCCTCGGCGACGCTGTCGTCCACCCGCTGCGTGACGAAATAGGGCCGACCGTCGATCGGCTCGCGGAAACGGCCGGTGATCCGCCGATCCCCGACCGTCACCTCGGCGACCTTGCCCTCCGCCACCAGACGCTTGAAGTCCGAATAGGGCAGGGTTTCGGTCTGGCGCGCCGCCGTGAGGACGTCCTGGATCAGCAGCACGCCGAGCACGGCGGCGAGGATGTACCAGGTGTTGATCTGGGTCTTGCGGTCCTTCGGATCCAAGGAATCCTCCCGGCGTGTTCAGGGCACCAGCCACGTAGCCCGGGGCAGGTCGCCAGACCAGACGAAGCCTGCGCGCCGATGCGCCCCGGGCGCAAGCCTGAGCCAGTCGAGCCGATCGACGGTCAGCAGGATGACGGCGAAGTTGCGTTCCGGCTCCGGATGGCGCGGTGCGTCAAGTGGCGCCGTCGCGGGTGTACCGGGGGGATCAAGCTGCGCATAGTCGCCACGCGACCCGACCGGCGTCGCTTCCCAGGCCGCCTGCCAGGCGGGACCGTGTGTCAAGACCTCGGCGCGGCCTCCAACGCGAAGCTGCAGGCGCGCCCGGGGATCCCATGCGAGAAGCGCGACGCGCGGCTCGGCGGCGATCTCGGTCACCTTGGCGCTGCGCCGGTCGGTGTGGAGACGCAGCACGCGCGCGGCAGGATCGACGTCGCGCAGGACGACGCTGCGCAGATGCGGCGCGCCGTCGCGCCCGGCGGTAGCGAGCTGCACGACGCGGCAGGGATGACGCGGATCGGCGGCCGCGCGGACCAGCAGCGCCCAGGCGCTCGCCAGTATCTCCGCCAGCGTCGCGTCCATCAGCCGCCCAGCGCGGCCGTCACCTTCGCGCTCGCGCCGGACAGCTCGCCGAGCTTGGCTCCGGCCTTCACCTTGTCCTGGCTTTCCAGCCCGCGCGCCTGGCGCGCGATCGCCGCGTCGGCCTCGGCCTCGGCCTCGTCGCGCGGGAGCACGAGCACGCCCGACTCGTCCGCAAGGATCACATCGCCCGGCATCACCGCGACACCGCCGCAGGAGACCGGCTTGTTCAGCCGCCCGCCGAGATCGTAGAGCCGCGTGGTGATCGGCGCGAGGCCGCGGCACCACATCGGGAAGTCGCTATCCCTGATCTCGGTGAGATCGGTGCAGGGGCCGTCGACCACGCCGGCCTTCGCGCCGGCCGCCTTCGCCGCGACCGTCACCCCGCCGCCCCAGCAGGCGTGGCGGTCATCGCCGAGCCGGTCCACCACCAGCACGTCGCCCGGACGCAGCAGGCCGAGCGCGTGATGCAGCAGCGTCGAGTCCGGCCCCGGGATCGCCAGCGTGACCGCGACGCCGGCGATGCGCTTCTCGCGCAGCAGCGGCTGGATGCCGCGGTCCATGAAGCCCCAGTGCCGCCAGTGCCCGATCGTCGCGGTCTCGACCTGTTCCAGCTTCGCCACGAGGCCGGACGGCAAAGGCTCCGGCATGGGCCCGATCTCGTATTTCGGCATCATCGTTCTCCCTGGCGTCCCACGGCACGCATGAACCCGAGCAGCCGCTCCACCAGCAGCACCACGCCGAGCGACAGCGCGATCAGTACGACGGCGAGGGCCGCGACCAGCGGGTCGGTGCGGCCCTCGACGTAGCGGTACATCTCCACCGGCAGCGTCGAGAGGCGCGGGCCGACGATGAACAGGGAGATCACCACCTCGTCGAAACTGATCAGGAAGGCGAGCGCGGCGGAGGCGATCAGCCCCGGCAGCGCGAGCGGCAGCGTGATCCGGCGCACCACCGTGAACGGGGTCGCGCCCAGTGTCGCGGCCGCGTCCTCGAGATCGGGCGGCAGCGTCGACAGCGCGGTCACCATGATGCGCACGACGAAGGGCAGGGTGACCGCCAGATGCGCGATCGCGAGCCCGGGCCAGGTGGCGGCAAGGCCGAAGGGAAAGAACACCAGCAGGATGCCGAGGCCCAGCACCAGTGTCGGCAGCAGGAGCGGCGCGGTGAGTGCGGCGAAGATCGCGTCGCGGCCGCGGAAACGCAGGCGCGCGATCGCATAGGCCGCCGGCACGCCGATCGCGAGCGCCGTCGCCGTCACCACCGAGGCGAGGATGGCGCTGCGTCGCATCGCGCCCATCAGCGCCTCGTGCTCCCACAGCGCCGCGAACCAGCGCAGCGACAGGCCGGGCGGCGGGAAGGTGAGGAACCGGTCCGAGGAGAAGGCGATGATCGCGACGAAGATGCCCGGCGCGAGCACGAACAGGTAGCCGCAGAACACGACGAGGCGGAAGCCCATCAGGCGGCCATCCTCCGCGTCAGCGCCATGTAGGCGGCCAGGATCAGCAGCAGCAGCGTCAGCGCGTACATCGCCAGCGCCGCCGCAGCCGGCCAGTCGACCGATTCGAGCGCGAGGTCGTAGATCTCGGTCGCGAGCACGAACACACGCCCCCCACCCAGCAGCTTCGGCGTGATGAAGGCGCTCATCGCGAGCACGAAGCCGATCAGCCAGCCCAGGATCACGCCGGGCAGCGACAGCGGCAGGGTCACACGCAGGAACACCTTCCAGGGCGGCGCGCCGAGCGTGGCCGCCGCCTCCTCCACCGCACGGTCGAGCCGGCCGAACCCTGCCAGCAGCGACAGGATCACGTAGGGCATGATGCTCTCGGTCAGCCCGATCGCCACCCCGTCCCAGTTGTTGATCAGCGGCACCGGCCGGGACACCAGGCCAAGACCCAGCAGCGCGGCATTGACGAGTCCCTGGTCGCCCAGCACGACCAGCCAGCCGACCACGCGCACCACGCCCGAGACCAGCAGCGGCGCGACCGCGAGGATCGCGAGCAGGCCTCGCCAGCGGCTGGAGGTCCGGAACAGGAACAGCGCCATCGGATAGGCGATCAGCACCGCGGCGGTGCTGCACATCGCGGCGAGCCGGAACGAGTTGGCCGTCAGCGTCCAGGTGAAGTCGTCGGCGAACAGCTTCACGTAGCTGTCGAGTGCGACCGCCTCGACCATCGCGCCCGAGCCCTCGGAGATGTTGAGCGAGATGCGGAACAGCCAGGCGATCGGCAGCACGAACACGATCGCCAGCGCCGCGAGCGCCGGCGCCAGCAGCAGCCAGGGCAGAGCCTGGCCCGTCATGCCCCCTCGGGGAAGGCGAGCGTGTCGGACGCCGCCCAGGCGAAGCTGACCGGCGCGCCGGGGGCGAGGCCGCGCCACTCCGGTGCGGCGCCCGAGACCTCGGCGGCGATGCGTCCGACCGGCGTCTCCGCCTCCACCTGCACCACGTCACCGATATAGGTGATGCGGCGCACGGTGCCCTCCGCACGGTTCTCGGCGCCGTGCGGATCGGCGCCGTCGCGCAGGATGCGCACGCGGTGCGGACGGACCATCGCCACCTGACCGGGCGCGAGCGGGCCCTGCGCGGTCGCGACGGGTGCGACGATCTTGTTCATCCGCCCGAGGAAACCGGCGACGAAGGGTGTGGCCGGACGCTCGTACACCTCCTCCGGCGTGCCCGTCTGCTCGATCCGCCCCTCGCGCATCACCGCGACCCGGTCGCACATCGCCAGCGCCTCGGTCTGGTCATGCGTGACGAACACCGCGGTGATGCCCGCCTCGCGCTGGATGTCGCGGATCTCGCCGCGCATCTCCTCGCGCAGCTTGGCGTCGAGGTTGGAGAGGCACTCGTCGAGCAGCAGCAGGGACGGGCGGATCGCGATCGCGCGCGCCAGGGCCACGCGCTGCTGCTGGCCGCCCGAGAGCTCGCGCGGCTTGCGGTGGGCGAGCCCCTCGAGCCGCACCATGCGCAGCGCCTCGGCCACGCGCCGGTCGCGCTCGGCCCGCGCCAGCCCGCGCATCTCCAGCCCGAAGCCGACATTCGCCCCGGCGGTCATGTGCGGGAACAGCGCGTAGGACTGGAACACCAGGCCGATGTCGCGCCGGTGCACCGGCAGCGCCGTGATGTCGCGCCCGCCGAGCCGCACCGACCCCGCATCCGGCCGCACCAGCCCGGCAACGATCCGCAGCGTCGTGGTCTTGCCGCAGCCCGAGGGGCCGAGAAGGGCGAGGAACTCGCCCTCCGCCACGGTCAGATCGAGCGCATCGACCGCCGGCGGGCCGTCACCGTAGCGCTTGGTGAGGCCCGCCAGCGCCAGTTCCGCCACGCTCTCCTCAGCGCCCGCCGGCGGCGATCACCTCGCGGCGCCAGCGGTTGTTCCAGGTGTCGCGCACCTTGACGATGTCGGCCCAGTCGAGCGGGATCACCCGGTCGCGGTGACGCGGATCGGCGGCCGTGCGGGCGAGCGCGTCCGGGTTCGGCGTCGCCTTGGCATTGGTCGGGCCGTAGAACATGCGGTTGGTGAAGGCGGTCTGCGCCTCCGCCCCCAGCGCATGCCGCACGAAGGCTACCGCGGCGGCGCGGTTCGGCCCGCCGCGCACCACGTTGATGGTGTTGATCTGGAAGGCCGTGCCCTCCTCCGGCAGCATCACGCCGATCCGGCCGTTCGACTGGTCATGGTAGAGCTGGCTGCGCGCGTTCCAGCCGGTGGCGTAGGTCACCTGGTCGTTCAGGATCAGGCTGTAGCCGTCGGGCCGCGGATCGAAGGTCTGCACCAGCGGCGCGAGCGCCCGCAGCTTGGCGATCGCACGGTCGATGCCGCGCGTGTAGTCGCCGCCCTCCATGCGCTCGATGATGGCGGTGAGCACGAGGCCCTGGATGTTCGGCGGTGCCGCGACCGAGAGGCGCCCGCGCAGCCGCTCGTCCCACAGCACCCTCAGGCTGGTCGGCGGCGGGCTGACCTTGGTGGTGTCGTAGACGATCACGAAATGGTCGAAGGTGACGGCGGGGCCGCATTCGCCGCCGGCCTCGCGCGCGAGCGGCACGAGCTCGTCGAGCACCGGCATCTCGGCAGGCGTGACCTTCTCCACCAGCCCCTCGGCACAGGCGATCGCGGCGGTGGTGGTGTCCATGATCACCACGTCGGCCTGCGGCGCGGTGCGCTGGCTGCGCAGCGTCCCCAGCATCGCCGCCGAGGTGCCGGGGGCGAAATAGGTGACGTTGAGGCCTGGGTTGCGTGCCCGGAATGGCTCGACCACGACCGCGGTGTAGTTCTCCTGGAAGATGCCCGCATAGGCCATCAGGGTCATGGTGCCGGAGACCTGCGCGGCCGCCGTCCCGCTGAACACCGCCGCCGCCGCGGCGATCGCGATCCTTCGCATACTCGAGCTCTCCCGTGCCGGAACCTTGCGCGGCGATCTTGCGCGCGCCGCCGCACGCTGTCGAGACGGCCGATGATGCGATGCGGGATGGCGCGTGTCGGGCCATCCCGGCTATAGGCGCGCGCATGACCGCAACCGCGCCACCCGCACGCGCGGCGGATGGCGCATGGTCGGGTGAAATCCGCTCGACCGTCTCGCTCGCCTGGCCGATCGCGCTGACCAACCTGTCGCAGATGGCGATGGGCATCACCGATGCGGCAATGCTCGGCAACTACAACCCGGTGGCGCTCGCGGCATCGGCGATCGGCCTCGCCCTCTACTGGACCTTCGCGATCGCCGGGCTCGGCCTCGCCTTCGGCACTGCGCCGCTGATGGCGCAGGCGCTCGGGCGGCGGCGGCACGCGGTGCGCGACGTGCGCCGGTCGGCGCGCATGGGGCTGTGGGCGACGGCGGGGTTCGCCCTGCCCGCGACGCTCGTGCTGTGGCAGGCCGAGGCGATGCTGCTGCTGCTCGGCCAGGAGCCGCCGATCGCCGCGCTCGGCGGCGTCTATGTGCGCACGCTGCTGCCCGGGCTGCTGCCGTTCTGGTGGTTCATGGTGCTGCGCAGTTTCGTCTCCGCGCTGGAGCGGCCGAAGCCCGCGCTGGCCGCGACCATGATCGCGATCCCGCTGAACGGCCTGCTCGACTGGCTGTTCATCTTCGGCCGCTCCGGCCTGCCGGAACTCGGCATCGTCGGCGCGGGGATCGCCAGTGCGGCGTCGATGACGGCGATGATGGCGATGCTGCTCGGCGTATGCGTGACCGACCGGCAGTTCCGCCGCTACGCGCTGCTCGGTCGCCTGTGGCGGCTCGACCGCGCGCGCATGGCGGAGCTGTTGCGGGTGTCGCTGCCGATCGTCGGCGCGCTGCTGTTCGAGGTGATGGTGTTCAACGCGGCCGTGCTGCTGGTCGGGTGGATCGACGCGGTGTCGGTGGCCGCGCACGCGATCGCCATCCAGTGCGCGAGCCTCACCTTCATGGTGCCGATGGGGATCAGCCAGGCCGCGACGGTGCGGGTGGGGCTGGCGGCCGGAGCGCGCGACCGCGAGGGTGTCGCGCGCGCGGGCTGGACCGCGCTCGGGCTCGCCGGCGGGTTCATGAGCACGATGGCGCTGGTGTTCGTGCTGACGCCGGGTCCGATCGTGGCGCTGTTCCTCGACCCCACGCTGCCGCAGGCGGACGAGGTCGCGACGCTGGGGGCGCGGCTCTTGCAGGTGGCCGGGCTGTTCCAGGTGGTGGACGGGCTCCAGGTGGTCGGGGCCGGCGCGCTGCGCGGGCTCAAGGACACGCGCGTGCCCATGCTCTATGCGGGGCTCGGCTATTGGGTGCTCGGCCTGCCGGTGGGCGCGCTGCTGGCCTTCAGCGCCGGCCTCGGGGCCTTGGGGATCTGGCTCGGCCTCGCCTTCGGCCTGGCGATCGTGGCTGGGCTCCTGGTGGGGCGGTGGTCGCGGCGGGAGGCTCTCGGGATAGGGGGTGTGGGGGAAAGGGTCGACTGACCCTTTCCCCCACCGAGGGTCTTCCTTATCTCTTGGCTATGGACGCGCTTGCCGAACGCATCCTCGACACCGCGCTCGACCGCGCCCAGGTGGTTGGGTGGCACGACCTGCGGCTGCGCGAGGTGGCGGGTGAGCTTGGCCTGCCGCTGACCGAGGTGCTCGCCCGGTTCCGCGACCAGGACGCGATCGCGGATGCGCATTTCCGGCGCCTGCTCGCGGCGATGATCGCGCCGCCGGCCGATCCGGCGGCCTTCGCGATCCTGTCGCCGCGTGAGCGGGCCGAGGCGGTGATGCTGCGCTGGTTCGAGGCTGCGGCCGCACGGCGCGCCGTGACAGTCGCGATGATCCGGGAGAAGGCTTGGCCCTCGCACCCGCATCACTGGGTGCCGATGGTGTTCAACCTGTCGCGGCTGATCCACTGGGTGCGCGAGGCCGCGCAGCTCGATCGCGGCGGCTTCGCGCGCATGGTCGAGGAGGTCGGGCTGACCAAGACGTTCCTCGCGACCCTCGCGACCTTCGCGCTGGACCGCTCCGGCGATCTGGCGGCAACGCGGCGGACGCTCGCCGCGACGCTGCGCCTGGTGCCCTTGGGGTGACGGCTCACGGGCGCGTGCGGAGGGGTTCCGCCGGCGGCGTCGAGGGAGCAGTGTGCCGAGGGATCAGGACCGGGAGATCGCCATGTCGACACGTCGCATCCTGCTCGCGCTCGTGCCGGCGCTGTTCGCCGTGCCGGCGGCCGCGCATCACGGCTGGGGCAGCTACGAGGCGCAGAATCCGCAGACGCTGACCGGCGAGATCGAACGCGTGGCGTTCGCCAGCCCGCACGCGACGCTCCGGCTGAAGACGCCGGGCAAGACCTGGGAGGTGGTGCTGGCGCCGCCGTTCCGCATGATCAACCGGGGCCTGCCGCGGGAGGGGCTGCGCGCGGGCATGAGC
>CALKJX010000121.1 GCA_937995555.1 uncultured Elioraea sp. | reverse complement strand
GCTTCGGATTCATCGTGCCCGACCAGGGCGGCAAGGACGTGTTCGTGCATATCACCGCCGTGCAGGCGGCAGGCCTGACCGGGCTGAACGAGGGCCAGAAGGTCAGCTACGAGGTCAGCATGGAGCGCGGCAAGCCCGCCGCCACCAATCTCCGCGCCGTCTGAGCGCGCCGATCCGTCGAGGGGCCGCGCCTGCGAGGGCGTGGCCCCTTTCGTCTGCGCGCGTTCCGGGCGAGGCTCGCGCCATGTTCGATCTCGCCGCCCTCGAGGACGCCGCCGCCCTCGTCCACGCCCACATGCCGCCGACGCCGCAGTATCCATGGCCGCTGCTCGCCGCGCGCGTCGGCTGCGAGGTCTGGGTCAAGCACGAGAACCACACGCCGACCGGCGCCTTCAAGATCCGGGGCGGGCTCGTGTTCATGGAGCGGCTGAAACGCGAGCGGCCCGGCTGTCCGGGCATCGTCTCGGCGACGCGCGGCAATCACGGCCAGTCCCTCGCCTATGCGGGCGCGCGGTTCGGCGTGCCCGTTACCATCGTCGCGCCGCACGGCAACAGCGTCGAGAAGAACGCCGCGATGCGGGCCTTCGGCGCCGACCTAATCGAGCACGGGCGCGACTTCGATGAGGCACGCGAACACGCCGAGGCGCTCGCCGCCGAGCGCGGGCTCGAATTCGCACCCTCCTTCGCCCCCGACCTCGTGAAGGGGGTCGCGACCTATGCGCTCGAACTGTTCCGTGCCGCCCCACCGCTCGACGCCGTCTATGTCCCGATCGGACTCGGCTCGGGAATCTGCGGGCTGATCATGGCGCGCGACCTCCTGGGGCTCTCCACCGAGATCGTCGGCGTGCAGAGCGACCGCGCGAACGCCTACGTGCGCTCGCTGGCCGCCGGGCACGTGGTGCCGACCAGCAGCGCCGACACCCGCGCCGACGGCATGGCGACGCGCATCCCCGACGCGGGCGCGTTCGAGATCATCCGTTGCGGGGCCGCGCGCATTGTCGAGGTGACGGACGACGAGGTGGCAGAGGCGATCCGCATCTACTGGACCGATACGCACAACTTGGCCGAAGGCGCCGGTGCCGCGCCGCTCGCCGCGCTGATGCAGGAACGCGACCGGATGCGGGGCCGGCGTGCCGGGGTGATCCTGTGTGGCGGCAACATCGACCTCGCGCTGTTCCGCTCCTGGGTACTGGCCGCATGAGCAACACGATCCTTCTCCGGAATGTCCGCCCGATGGGCGGCGCCGCTGCCGACATCCTGATCGAGCGCGGCCGCATCACCGCCATCGGCACGGCGCTGGCTGCACCCGAAGGCACGCACATCGAGGACGGCGGCGGCACCCTCGCCCTTCCGGGGCTGATCGAGGGCCACGCGCATATCGACAAGACGCTCTGGGGCATGACCTGGGTGCCGAACGAGGTCGGGCCGACGATCCGGGACAAGATCGACACCGAGCGCCGGTTCCGCGCCGCGACCAACCACGACGCCCGCGGGCAGTCCGAACGGATCGCGCGCGCATACCTCGCCAACGGCACCACGCGCATGCGCACCTTCGTCGACATCGACACCGAGGCGGGACTCAAACACCTGCACGCCGTGCTGGCGACCCGCGCAGCGCTTGCCGATGCGATCGAGATGCAGATCGTCGCCTTCCCGCAATCGGGGTTGCTGGTGCGTCCCGGCACCGAGGTGCTGCTCGATCAGGCGATGGCGGCTGGGGCGGATGTTGTCGGCGGGCTCGACCCGTGCGCCATCGACCGCGACCCCGTACGCCACCTCGACGTCATCTTCGGTCTCGCCCAGAAGCACGGGCGCGGCGTGGACGTTCACCTGCACGAGCCGGGTGAGATGGGCGCGTTCTCGCTCGATCTGATCCTGGAGCGCACGGCCGCACTCGGCATGCGCGACTCGGTCGTGGTCAGCCACGGCTTCTGCCTCGGCATGATCGGCGAGCGCGAGCGCGACGCGCTGCTTGCGCGCATGGCGCAGTGGGGGGTCGCGATCGCCAGCACCGCCCCGCCCTCGCGGCCCGTTCCTGCCGTCACCGCCTGTCGCGCCGCCGGAGTCGCGATCTTCGGCGGCTGCGACGGCATCCGCGACATCTGGGGCCCTTATGGCCGGCCCGACATGCTGGAGCGCGCCATGCTGATCGGGCTGCGCAACAACTTCCGCCGCGACGAGGAGGTCGGCTGGGCGTTCGACTGCATCACCACGGAAGCCGCGCGCGGCTGCGGCTTCGCAGGCTATGGCCTGACACTGGGCGCACGCGGCGACGTCGTGCTGGTCGCGGCCGAGACCCTCGCCGAGGCGGTCGTGGCGCACCCGCCGCGCCGACTGGTGGTCAGCGCCGGCCGCGTGGTCGCACGCGGCTGACGGCTATTTGATGCGCGCGTGGCGCGCACGCGCGCCGCGCTCGATCGCGGCCGCGGCGAGCCGGTCCACGTCCAGCCGGTGGCGGATCAGTTCGAGCACCCGCAACTCCTCCTGCGTCGCCGCCGCATCGGCCGCGGCGACCTCGACCGCAAAGGCATAGGCGGTCTCGCGCAGGCTCATCGGCAAAGCGGCGCGCATCAGGTCGAACGCCTTCTCCAACCCGTCATCCTGATCGAGCACGGCGATGCAGCGATCCGTCACCTTCGGCACCATCGCCGCGTCGAAACCCTCGAAGGCCGGCGCCTGGGTGACGATCCGTCCCATCGCCTTCAGCTCGCTGTCAGTCATGTTCCGATCCGCCGCCGAGACGAGCACCATGGCGAAGACCAGCGCCTCGTGCGGGCTGAGCGGCGAGCGTGTGGGCATTTTGGCGTCCTCCGTTGTGCGGATGCTCGACTTGGCGCGAGCCAGCGCGTGCGTCAACCGGAAGCCAGGAAACTTCGGATCGCCTGGGCCACGTCGGCGAGCCCGGCGCGCTGCACCGCCACACCCTCGGGCAGAGCAGCGAGCAGCCGCGAGGGCGCGCGCGAATCGAGCAGCACGAAGCAGCCGCGATCATCGGCCTTGCGGATCAGCCGGCCGAAGGCCTGGCGCAGCCGCGCGCGGGTGATCCGGTCGTCGATCTGGCCCGGCCGCGCGCCACCGAAGCGGGCACGCCGTGCGCGGTGCAGAATGGTCGGGCGCGGCCAGGGCACGCGGTCGAACACGACCAGGCGCAAGGATCGGCCGGGGACATCGACGCCGTCGCGCATCGCATCCGTACCCAGCAGACAGGCGTCCTCCTCGGCGCGGAACACATCGACCAGCGTGGCATTGTCCATCGCGTCCACGTGCTGGGCGAGCAGCGTGATCCCTCCCGCCTCCAGCGGTGCGGCGATGCGCCGATGCACCTCGCGCAGCCGGGCGATCGCGGTGAACAGCCCGAGCGCGCCGCCGCCCGAGGCCTCGAACAGCACGCGATAGGCGGCCGCCACCTGGGCCACGTCGTCGCGCGCGACATCGGTGACGACGAAGGCGCGCGTCTGGCCGGCGTAGTCGAACGGCGAGGGCACGGCGGCGCGCAGGGCAGGGGCCAGCAGGTGGATCGCGCCGGTGACCTCCTCGGCGGCCTGCCAGCGCGCCTCCTCGTCACCTGCGGAGTCGCGCAGCGTCGCCGAGGTGACCAGCATGCCGTGCGCGGGCTCGGCCACCACGCGCGCGAAGGCTTCGGTCGGGTCGACCCAGTGCCGCCGCATCCCGACATCGATCTCGTGACCGTCGCGGCTGACGATCTCCAGCCAGTCGACGAAGGTCTCACCCGGCCCGCCCGTCTCGGTCGCGTCTGCCGCGACTGCGCGCGCCATGCCGCGCCAGGCACCGAGCGGATCGAGCGCGCGGCGCGCAAGGCTGCGGCAGACGCTTTCGATCCGTTGCCGTGTCGCGCTGTCCAGCGTCTCGGCCTCGTCGTCGAGGCGCGCAGCCAGCCCCTCGCGCAGATCCTTGAGCGGTGCCTCGATGCGCGCGAGCGCGCCGTCCAGCCGCTCCGCCGCCGCGGCGAGACCGGGCAGCATCGGCCGTACCTCCGTCTCGCGCGAGGCCGAGTCGGAGTCGCGTGCGCGCGCCAGCACCTGCTCGCGCACCAGCCGCAGAAACGCCTCGGTCGGGTTCTCGGCCCCCGGCGCCATGCCGCCGAGCTCGGGCCGGGCGGGTTCGGCCAGCCGCGCGAGCCAGCCCTGGTCGGGCAGCGCTCGCGCAGCGTCCACCGCGGCGGCAAGCGCGCGCGCCAGCAGCGGCCGGTCCGACACCAGATCCCCGACGCGCCGACGGAGCCCGCGCGCGCGCGACCGTCCGCCCTCCGCGCCGCGCAGCCAGCGGCGCAGCTCGGCGGTCTCCGCACCCGACAGCGCGGCGGAAAATACCGAATCGGCGGCGTCGAACAGGTGGTGGCCCTCGTCGAACACGTAGCGGCAGGGCAGGCCCGTCTCGTCCAGCCCGCCCCAGGCCGCCTGCACCATCACCAGCGCGTGGTTGGCGACGACGATGCGCGCGCTGCGCGCGCGGCGGATCGTGCGTTCGATGAAGCAGGTGCGCCAATGCGGACACGCGCTGTGGATGCACTCACCCCGCCGGTCGGCCAGTCCCAGCGTGTTCGCGCTGCCGACGAGATCAGGCAGCCAGCCCGGCAGGTCGCCGCCCCCCATGTCGCCGTCGCGCGTGGCGAGCGCCCAACGCGCCATCAGCCCGAGCGCGATCGCCGCCCCCCCACCGCGCGCCGCCGCCGATGCGGCGTCCTCCAGGTTCAGCAGGCAGAGATAGTTCTCGCGCCCCTTGCGGATCACGACCTGACGGCGGCGCTCCGCCTCATCGGGCCAGAGCCGCGCGCTCTCTGCATCGACCTGGCGCTGGAGGTTGCGCGTGTAGGTGCTGATCCAGACGGGCGCACCGTTGCGCTCCGCCCACAGGCTGGCCGGCGCGAGATAGGCGGCGGTCTTGCCGGTGCCGGTGCCGGCTTCGGCCAACACCACGCGCGGCACCCCTGCCTGCTCGCGGGGCGCGAAGGCCGCTGTCGCGGCGGAGGCGAAGTCCGCCTGGCCCGGCCGGTCCTCGGCGGCGACGCCGAGCATCCCCGCAAGCCGCGCGCGCGCCTCGCGCGGCTCGATCGGATGGTGCGAGGGCGGCGGCGGGCGCGCGGTCTCGTCCCATTCGGGCAGCACCTCCCAGACCCGCAGCGCGCGCGGCGCAGGCGCCGCATCGGGGGCGCCGAGGGCGGCCATCACCGGCGCGGCCCAGGCCCAGCCGGCGGCGCCCATCAGCGCGGCAAGCCCGGCGGCCTCGCGGCTCAGCGGTGCGGCGCGGTTGGCTGCAAGCGCGCGCAACAGCGCGACCGCCGCGTCGCGGAGCGTTACCGCCTCGTCCTCCAGGGAGTTTGGCAGCACGAGCCCGAGCGCCTCGGCGAGCCCGCGCGGGCTCGGCACAACCGGCTCGGCGGGCCGGACGAAGGCGAAGAGTTCAAGGATGTCGGCGGCCGGGAACGGGCCGAGTCCGAGCCTGCGCGCGGTCGCCGGCAGATGGCAGACGATCGGCCGGGGGCCTTCCTTGAGGCGGGCACGCAGGCCCCGCGTCTCCTCGACCACGAGCTCGCCGTCCGGCAGCAGGAGCGCGGCGCGATGGTGGCGCGCGACCAGAACCGGCGCGTCAGGCAGCACGAGGCGCGGGCGATGCGCGCTCATGGGCGCCCGCGCATCCTCGCATTGACCCGATTCGGGCCGCTCCATAGGGTGCGGCGATGCAGCCCCATCCCTCGCCCTCGGCGGAACTCCGCCACGTGCGCGCCTGGCCGTTCCAGGAGGCCGCGCGCGTGGTCGACCGGCTGGCGGCAACTGGCAAGGCCGAGGCGCTGTTCGAGACCGGATACGGGCCCTCGGGCCTGCCGCATATCGGCACCTTCGGCGAGGTCGTCCGCACCACCATGGTGCGCCACGCGTTCAGCCGCCTCTCGCCCCTGCCCTCGCGGCTCATCGCGTTCTCGGACGACATGGACGGGCTGCGCAAGGTGCCCGAGAACGTGCCGAACCGCGAGATGCTGGCGCAGCATCTCGGCAAGCCGCTCACCTCGGTGCCGGACCCGTTCGGCACGCACGAGTCCTTCGGTCACCACAACAACGCGCGCCTCCGCGCCTTCCTCGACCAGTTCGGCTTCCAGTACGAGTTCGCCTCGTCGACCGAGTACTACCGCTCCGGCCGGTTCGACGCGGCGCTCACCCGCGTGCTGGAGACCTATGACGAGGTCACGGCGGTGATCCTGCCGACACTCGGGCCCGAGCGGCGTGCGACCTACTCGCCCTTCCTGCCGGTCTGCCAGCGCACCGGGCGGGTGATGCAGGTGCCGATCCTCGAACGCAAGCTGGATGCCGGCACGGTGGTCTGGCGCGACGAGGATACGGGACGGCTGGTCGAGACGCCGGTGACACGCGGCCACTGCAAGCTGCAATGGAAGGCCGACTGGGCGATGCGCTGGTTCGCGCTCGGCGTCGATTACGAGATGTCGGGCAAGGACCTGATCGACTCCGTGCGGCTCTCCTCGCGCATCTGCCGTATCCTCGGCGCCGAGCCGCCCGAGAGCTTCACCTACGAGCTGTTCCTCGACGAGAAGGGCGAGAAGATCTCGAAGTCCAAGGGCAACGGGCTGTCGGTGGAGGAGTGGCTGGAATACGCGCCCCCCGAGAGCCTCGCGCAGTTCATGTACAACAAGCCGCAGACCGCGAAGCGGCTCTATTTCGACGTGATCCCGCGCACGGTGGACGAGTATCTCGCCAATCTCGAGCGGCTGCGCAGCGAGCCGGAGGAGACGCGGCCGACCAATCCGGCATGGCACATCCATCTCGGCCAGGTGCCGAACGAGCCGCCCCCGCCGATCTCCTTCGCGATGTTGCTGAACCTCGCGAGCGTGGTGAACGCCGAGCGGCCGGAGATCCTCTGGGGCTTCATCCGCCGCTACGCGCCTGAGGCGACGCCGGAGGCCTCGCCGATGCTGTCGACCCTTGTGCAGCGGGCGATCGCCTACTACCGCGACTTCGTCCGCCCGGCGAAACGCTTCCGCGATCCCACGCCGGAGGAGGCGGCCGCCCTTGCCGACCTCGCCGATGCGCTGGAGGCGGCCCCGGCGGACGCCGATGCGGCTGCGTTGCAGGACATCGTGTTCGAGGCCGGCAAGCGGCACGTGCCGAAGGAGCGGCTGCGCGACTGGTTCGGCTGCCTCTACCAGGTGCTGCTCGGCCAGCAGGAAGGGCCGCGTTTCGGCGGCTTCGTTGCCCTCTACGGTGTCGCCGAGACGGTCGCGCTTATCCGCACCACGCTCGCCCGGGCGCGCCCGGGCGCGGCCTGAACGGACCGCGCGCGGGCGCCCGTGGCAGAGGGGCAGGCGGCATCGCTGTTGCGCCACGCGCCGGCGGTGCTCGGCGTCGCGCTGCTGGTGGGCGCGCTCTATGTGGTGCAGCGCGAACTCGCCACGCTGCGGCTCGACGACGTGTTGCGCGCCATGGGCGCGATCCCGTTGACGGCGCTCGCACTCGCCTTCGGCGCGACGGTCGTCGCCTATCTGGTGCTGACGCTCTATGATGCGCTGGGCACGCGTTTCGTCGGCCATCCGCTGTCCTACGGGCGGATCGCCTTCGCCTCGTTCACCGCCTATGCGCTGTCGCACAATATCGGCTTCGCGATGGTGTCCGGAGCGGCGATCCGTTACCGGCTCTATGCGCTCTGGGGGCTGTCGCCGTTGCAGATCGCCGGCGTCGTGGCGTTCTGCAGCCTGACCTTCGTGCTCGGCGGGCTGACGCTCGGGGGCATCGTGCTGCTCACGGTCCCGACCGCGGTGCCCGGCTTCGGCGGCTGGATGCCGAACCCGGTGATGCACGCGGTCGGGGTGGCGATGCTGGGGCTGGTCATGTTCTACGCGGTGGCGGGCAAGCTGCGCGGCCGACCGCTCCGTTTCGGCCGCACGGAGGTGCCGCTGCCGGGTCCGGGGCTTGCGGCGATGCAGGTGGCGTTGGCCACGGTCGATGTCGCGCTGACCGCGCTGATCTTTTACGTGCTGCTGCCCGAGACGCCGGGCCTCACCTTCCTGGTGTTCCTCGCGGTCTACGTCACCGCCTACACGGCGGCGATGGCGAGCCACGTGCCGGGCGGACTGGGCGTGTTCGATGGCACGATCCTGCTCGGGCTCACCGACATCGTCCCGGCCGCGACCGTCGTCGGCGCACTGCTGATGTTCCGGCTGTTCTATTACGTGCTGCCGCTGTTCATCGCGGGGGCGATGTTCGCGCTGAACGAGATCGTGCTGCGCCGCGTGGCGATGGCACGCGCCTTCGACCAGGTCGCGCGCTGGGGCGATCCGTTCGTGGCACCCGTGCTCTCGGCGGCGGTGACGCTCGCCGGCGTGGTGATGCTGTTCCTCGGCACCGCTCCCCCCTTGGAGGCCCCGTTCGCCTGGGCCGGCGTGACCGAAGCCACACCGATCGTCGAGGTGTCGCATTTTGGCGCCTCGATCCTCGGCGCCGCGCTGCTGGTGCTGGCCTACGGGCTGTGGCGCCACGTGACCATGGCCTGGGCGGCCGTGCTGGTGACGCTGGCGATGGCCGCAGGGCTCGCCGCGGCGAAGGGGCATGGCTGGCCGGTGCCGGCGATGATGCTCGCGACCGCGATCTGCGTGCTGCCGTTCCGGCGCAACTTCTATCGTGACACCCGGCTGGTCGCCGAGCCGTTCACGGCGGGCTGGGTGGCGGCGGTCGTGGCGCTCGCGGTCTGTACCGTCAGCCTCGCGCTGTTCACGCATCTCCGGCGCGACTGGACCGCCGAGACCTGGTGGGAGTTCGTGCTCGCCGGCGATGCGCCGTGGAGCCTGCGGGCGACGATCGCGCTCGGCGTGGCGCTGTTGCTGGTGGCGCTGGTGCGGCTGATCAGGCCAGCACGCATCAACGCCGCAGCGCCGTCGGGGATGGCGGCGCAACGCTACACCGCGCTTGCGCGCGCGCCGGTGCCACCGCGCACCGAGGGGCTGGTGTTCGGCGAGGACGCGGGCGCGGTGATCGCGTTCATGCGCCTGCCCGGCATCTGGCTCGCGATCGGCGATCCGGTCGGCGATCCGACCGATCGCGTCTCGGCGATCTGGCGCTTCCGCGACCTCTGCGAACAGGAGAATGTCGATCCCGCGTTCTGGCGCGTCGGCCCCGAACTGCTGCAAGTGTACAGCGACATCGGGCTGACGCCGTTCCCGCTGACCGAGGCGGGCGAGTTCGCGCCCGAGAGCGCGGGCGACGCGCCACCGGCGGCGCATTATCTCGCCTGCACGGCCGAGCGCGACCTGATCAAGCTGCTGCCGCTTCTGCCGGCGCTGGAGAAGAAGGTCGTGCGCGTGGCCGAGACCGCCTGACCGCTACTGGCTGGCCCAGACGATCCGCGCCATCCAGGCGACCTCGTTGACGTCGAGGCTGCGGCCAGGGAAGGCGGGGTTCAATGAGGCGAGCTCGACCCTGCGCGCGGAGCGGCGCACGAGTTCCTTGGCCATCACCTCGCCCTCGACCGTGCGCACCACCACGCGGTCGCCGCGTCGGGTCGGAGCGGCGGGCGAGGCGATGACGATGTCGCCGTCGCGGTAGACCGGCTCCATCGAGTCGCCGGAGATCTCCAACGCGTAGGCATGTGGGTCGGAGATGTTCGGCAACTCGATCTCGTCCCATGAGCCGCCGACCGGGTAGCCCGCATCGTCGAAATAGGCGTCCGATCCCGCCTGGGCGAGGCCGATCAGCGGGATGCGCCTGGCCGCGGGCGCGGCGCTGCGCCGGGGCATCGGCGCCGATCCGGTGACCAGCGCGGTGAAGGCCTCGAGCGGCGCGCCGACGGCGTCCAGCACCTTGGCGACGCTCTCGGTGGAGGGCCAGCGCGGCTTGCCGCCCGCCTCGCGCTTGGACCGGTTGAAGGTGGTGGGATCGAGCCCGGCCTTGCGGGCGAGGCCGGAGGCCGAGAGCCCGTGCTCGGCCGCGAGCGCGTCGATCGCGCGCCAGATGTCCTCGTGCCGCATGATAGGGACACTCTCCTACATGTTCGCGATTCGATCACTAGGAATGACTTCCGATTAGGCTTGCGGTCTTGGGGCAACCGGGGGTAAATGTTCCTGTTTTGTTCACAACCCCCACGCGACGAGGACCGAATGCCCGCAGCAGCCGCCGAACGCCGCTACGCCCCCGTGCTGTCCGGCCCCACCCACACCGAGCCCTTCGCCAGCGCCGAGGAAGCCTGGTTCTGGACCATCGCCGCCCTGACCGCCCGCAACGCCGGGGCGCGCATCGTCGCCGGCCTCGGCATCAAGCCGCGTCCCTGTGAGCCGGATGACGTCATCCGCTGCCTCGACCGGCTGTATCGGCAGCGGCGGATCGAGATCGCGCATCTGCGCGTGCTGCGCCGTTTCGGCGACCAGCAGGTGCCGCCGGACCCGCGACACCCGGGCGACCACTCCGCGCTCCGGCTCTGGCGCGAGGCGCTCGACCGGCTCGAATGGCCGCTGCGCATGAAGGGCATCGTCGCATGAACGGGCCCTCCGGGTACGCGACAGACAATGCCATCTGGGTCGCGTTCTCCGGCCGTGCCGACCTGCCATGGCTGAAGTTGCTGCGCCCAGGCTTCCGGCACTGCTTCTGCGCCGTCGCGGACGCGACCGGCTGGACGCTGGTCGACCCGCTCGCGCGCCGGCTGGTGGTGCAGCGGCTCAAGGTCGCGCGCGAGTTCGACCTGCCGGCGTTCTGGCGCCGCGCCGGGTTCCGCGTGCTCGGCCCGTTCAGCCCGGCGCCGGGCGGGCCGAGCCTTCTGCCGCCGCTCGCTCCGTTCAACTGCGTGACGGCCTGCCTGAGACTGCTCGGGCTGCGCTGGAGGCTGGTGCTGACGCCGTTCGGCCTCTACCGGCGCCTCGCGCGCCATTACGCCGCCGGACAGCTAGGAAAAAAGTCTTGACGCTCCGACGCCCGCGCCGTTAGAAAGGTCAGGCCAAGGGGCGGAGTGTGCCCTCTGGCTCCATCCTCCCTCCCCGACTACGACGGCCGGCCCCTCGGGGCCGGCCGTCGGCTTGTCGGCCCGCGCCCTGTCCCGAGGAGAGCACGCATGGGTGGCCTGTTCCGCGCGC